>JALYIZ010000001.1 GCA_030775505.1 Actinomycetota bacterium
CATCGGCACCGCGGGGGCCACGGGGGGCGGAACCGTCTGGAAGGTCAGCGCGGCGTCGGTCGACAAACCGATGGGGTCGGTGGGCTGCAACGGGGCGGCCGCGGCAGGACGGACGTCCGTGGGCGGGGGGGCTGCGTCGGCGAACGACAGCGGACTCGTGGGGCTGCCGGGCGCCTGACCGGGGCCGACGACGGGCAGCGGTTGCGCCTGGCTCGCTCCGAAGTAGCCGTCGAGCCCCCCCGAGACGGGGTCGTGGTCCTCCACTGCTGTCCTCCTCAGGCCGGGACCGTGCACGGCAAGGCGCCATGGCGCACCCGGTCGCCCGGGGTTCCTGCCTGCTGCATCGGCCGGGCCTGCTGGATGCTTGAGCCGATCCGCCTGTCCGCCGATCGGGCGACGCCGGTTGGGCCAGATGGCTAAGCAACCACCCTGAGGATCTCCTCGACGGAGGTGACCCCGGCCAGGACCTTCCGCAGCCCGTCGTCCCGGAGAGTGATCATGCCTTCGGAGCGGGCAGCGGATCCGATCGTCAACGCAGAGGCGTGCTCGACAGCCAGCCGCTCGATCTGCTCGCTGACCGCCATCACCTCGTGCAGGGCGAGCCGTCCCTTGTAGCCGGTCTTCGAGCAGGCGCTGCAGCCGATGGGGCGGTACAGGGTGGGGAGCTCAGCACCCTCGTCCCACGGGAAGCGCGCCTCGACCAAGGCTTCACGCGTGGGAACGTAGGCCTCCTTGCACTTGGGACACAGGCGGCGGGCCAGCCGCTGGGCGAGCACGCAGTCGAGGGCTGAGCCGACCAGGAAGGGCTCGATGCCCATCTCGGTGAGGCGGGTGATGGCTGATGGGGCGTCATTGGTGTGCAAGGTGGACAGCACGAGGTGCCCGGTGAGCGCGGCCTCGACCGCGATCTGCGCCGTCTCGTGGTCGCGGATCTCTCCAAGGAGCACGATGTCTGGGTCGGATCGCAGGATGGACCGGAGCGCGGCCGCGAACGTCAGGCCGGCCTTGGCGTTGGTCTGGACCTGGTTGATGCCCGGCAGGCGGTACTCGACCGGGTCCTCGACGGTGATGACGTTGACCTCTGGCCGGCTGACGATGTTCAACGTCGCGTAGAGCGTGGTCGACTTGCCTGAGCCCGTGGGTCCGGTGACCAGGATCATGCCGTAGGGCTTGATGAAGGACCTGCTGTAGACCTCGTAGTTCTCCTCGCCGAAGCCGAGGTCCGACAGCTTGAGCATGGCCGTGGAGTTGTCCAGGATCCGCATGACGATCTTCTCGCCCCAGACGGTGGGGAGGGTCGCCACGCGCAGGTCGATCTTCTTGCCGTTGGAGGTCACCGAGAGACGGCCGTCCTGGGGAATGCGTCGTTCCGCGATGTTGATGTCAGCCATGATCTTGAGCCGGCTGATCACACCCGACTGGATCGTCTTGGGCGACCGCATGATCTCGTGCAGC
This sequence comes from Actinomycetota bacterium, assembly GCA_030775505.1. Next base: position 1,456 of record JALYIZ010000001.1, read on the forward strand.
ACGCCATCGATGCGGAAGCGCACACGCAGGTCACGCTCGGCAGGCTCGATGTGGATGTCTGACGCCCGGTCCTGGATGGCCTGCGTGATCAGCAGGTTCACGAACTTGACGATGGGTGCGTCTTCAACGATCTCTTTGACGTTGCTCAGGTCGTCGTCGTCGTCCGCGACGTCCATGGCCATCGTCAGGTCGTCGAGCTCGGCCTCGCCGCGGTGGTAGCGGTTGATGGCGGCAAGCACGTCCGGCTTGGTCGCCACGACCGGGCGTATCTCCAGCCCCGTCATGGAGCGGATGTCGTCGATGGCGAACACGTTCGCTGGGTCGGCCATCGCGACGACGAGGCGGCCGTCCTCGTAGCCGATGGGCAGTGCCGTGTGGCGTCGGCAGACCGCGTCGGGGACCTTCATGACCGCCGAGCCGTCCACCGGGTAGTCGCTCAGGTCGACGAACTTCATCCCGATCTGGGTCGCCAGAGCCGCGACGAGCTGCCCCTCGGTCAGCACTCCCAGGTCGACCAGCACGCGGCCGAGACTGCGTCCGAGCCGCCGCTGCTCCTCGACGGCTGTCGTGAGCTGGTCAGGCGTGACGTGACCACCCTCGAGCAGGATGTCCCCCAGCTGCTTCACCGGACACCTCCCGCCAACCGGTCGCACACGTCGCCTGTCTCTGGCGAGGGTAGCGAGGCCGACGACGGACCGGCAGTGCGGGCTGCGGCGTAGCCGGCCGCACAGCGCGTCAGGGTGTCCCCCGAGCCGAACAGGCGCGCCAGCAACAGGACCCGGGGCCAGCCGTCACCAGGACCGGTCTGCTGGCGGATCAGGGGCGCCTGCAACGCTCGGGCCACCCCAGGGAGTCCGGCGTCGACATAGAGCTGGGCGAGCTCGTCGGCGTAGGGCGGGGTGTAGATGCCCACTGACCGGACGAGAGTCCCGGCCTCCCGCAGCCCCCCCGCGCGGTCGCCGAGGAGAATCTCGACACGGGCCCGCAGCAGGAGCAGATGGCGGTCCTGGCGGGCCAACGCCGCCGTCCGGGCCAGCGCCGCGCGCAGGACGCCTGGCTCCCCCGTGAGGCTGCCAGCAGGATTCACCGGGAGCGCCCACCGCAGCAACTCCTGGTCCACCCTGAAGTCGCTCCAGGGCTGCGCTGCGAGCGTGGAGAGCTGGGCCACCCGCACCGCCCGTGTCGGCGCGCTCTCCGCGCGCGAGGTGGCGGTCGCGACGTGGTCCCAGGTGGCCGCTCCCGCCGCAGCCACCGCGACGAGCATGACGAGGGCGGTGGCGGGGATCCAGCGACGCCGAGGAGGGGTCGCCCGCCGCCCCACGGCCCCGACGTTGAGGGCCAGGGCGACGACAACCGCTGTGAGCGCCAGATCGGCAGGATGCGACCAGTCGAAGTCCACGGCGCTGTGGGCCAGCAGTCCCGCGGCGGCGATCGGCGCGCCGACGTCGATCCACCGTTCACCCGTCAGGTCCTGGCCGTATCTCACCCGACGCACCGTCATCCGCGCCTGGCGGAACGCGCGCATGACGACGCACCCCACGAGGCCCAAGAAGGGGACACCGAGCAGCAAACCTCCGTCACTGAGGGCCTGGAGGTAGCCGTTGTGCGCGAGGTTCGAACGCGCCCAGGTCGCCGGGGTGTGCTCCGCACTCGCCGCGGCCAGCGAGTGGAACCCTCCCCCTGTCACTGGATGGGCTCGCGCGACGGCCAGGGCCTCACGCCAGAACTCCAGCCGGTAGGTGCCGTTCCCGGCAAGGCTCTCACCCTGGCTCCTGCTCACGGTCCCGCCCAGCACGCCACCGCGGTGGGGGAAGAAGGGCGGTCCGGTCACACACACGAGGACGGCGCCGGCGACGGCCGCGGCGGCGGCCCACCGCCCCAGCAGGCGTAGGCGTTGAGGGTCGAGGAGGGCGACGAGGCCGACCGCGGCGGTTCCCGCGACCAGGCAGGCCATGGTCGCCCGGCTCGTGGACAGGACGATCCCGGTGGCGCAGAGCGGGAAGGTGACGCCGCCCAGGAGCCGGACCGGGCGCACGCCCCAGACGACCGCGGTCAATCCCAGGATGGCCGGTGGCAGCAGGAAGGCCGCGAAGGGGTTCCACCAGTAGAACGAGCCGGTCATCGCCACCGTGGGGACCCCACCCGCGACCCAGGTGGGGAGGCCGTGCGCGAACTCTATCGCGCCGGCGGCCAGGACCAGGACGGCCACCATCAGCCGCCGCCGGGGGCTCGCGGCGTAACCGGCCACGATGAGCCCCAGGACCGCGGCGTAGCAGTAGGAAGCCGCGTCGTTGGCTCCGTACCGGCCCGTCGGGGTCACCAGGCAGATGGCGATGGCAGCCGCCCCGACCAGCCACACCATCCACACCCAGGCCGAAGCCAGGACACGCCAGGGTCGCACAAACACCAGGGCAGGAACCAGGGTGGCGAGCCCGATCGAGACCGCTGCCGGCCCTCGACCTCCGGTCCGGTCGGTCATGGGTCCCGCCCACCACAGCATCGCCACGAGGATGGCCAGGTGCGGCGCCCGTGCCTGCCCGGGCAGGGCAGCGGCGGCCGGCCGTGCCACCGGGTGCACAGGGGCAGCGGTGACCGTCACCTGCGCCCTATCGGCCGATGGGCGAGGGCCCTTTACCGGGCGGGTTCCGGCCGAACAGCGCGAGGTAGCTCGCGGCGACGGCATCCCACGAGTAGCGGTCACGGGCGTGCGTGCGGGCCCGCTCTCCCCATGCCTGCCTGTCCGAACACGTCAAGGATCCGGCCCACTGCAGCTGAGTCACCAGGCCCTCTTCGTCGGAGAAGTACACGCCGGCCTGACCGACGACCTCCCGGTTCTCGGGAGTGTCGAGCACCAGGCACAGGTTCCCCGCACCGAGCGCCTCGATCAGAGCAGGGTGGGTCCCGCCCACCTCCGTGGCGTGGATGTAGACGGCCGCGTTGGCCTGCAGCGCCTGATAGGCAGAGCCGTAGACCGCGCCGGGCAGGTGTGACCCGCTTCCTGCGGCTTCCCGAACCTGGCGGTCGATGTCGACGTCATAGGTGGCCTGGCCGAGCATCACAAGGTCAAGTCCGCACTGGGCACGGGCGTGCGCAGCTGCGACCATCACCGGGTTGTTCTCCCGCTCCCAGCGGCTCACGTAGAGCGCGTAGCGGTCCGCCGCCACCTCAACCTCGGCCGGGATGGCCAGCCCGCCCCGTTCAAGGAGGTCGGCGCCGTAAGGGATCATGACGGAGTCCGTGTCATGTCGGACGCGGTAGTAGGTGCGGACTTCGTCCGCGTCGGTGACGAGGACAGACGCGAAGCGCACAGCCAACCACTCCCCTAGTCGGTACCACGACCGCCCCGCGATGCCCCACTTCGCCCGTCGCCACTCCAGGCCGTCCACGTTGAGCACCACCCGCCGGCGAAACAGTCGAAGGATGGGCAAAACGGGAGCATTGGCAGCGTTGCAGAGCACGACGTCGCGGGGGCCACGGGTGAGGACAAGGTGCGCCACCGACAGGGCTGTGTGCACCACCGTGTCGAAATACTTGCTACGTATCGTCGGCAGGGTGACCAGCCGCACGCCGCGCCAGGGGCTTGCGGCGGTGGCGTAGTGCCGACGGCAGTAGACCGTGGTGGGCACCTGGGCCTCGACGAGCCGGAGAGCCAGCCTCTCGGCAAAGGTCTCGAAGCCGCCGTAGTTCGCGGGGATGCCCCGGGTGCCGAGGAGCGCGACCCCATGGGTCATCCGGTCTCGTGGCGCCTCGCGTTCCGCGGCACGCTGAGGACTGAGGCCGGCAACGCGGAGCAGGGGGACGCCGTGCAGGAGGGCGATGCTGGCCACGCTCATCTCGAGCTGACCGAATCCGGGGGCGAGCAGGACATCGATGCCGGCGCCGGAGAGTCGAGCCGCCAGGGTGCCGGCCTCTGCCGCGGCGAAGCCCACGGGAAGGACAATGCCGTCGACCCGGCTTGACAGGGCACGTTCGGCGACTGCGTCGGCCGTAGAGCCGGTCGGGAGCACGTCCGCGATCGCGAACGGAGCTCCCCTGGCTCGGGTCAGGTCGTCATACAGCCTGCGGCCCGCCAGGTCGTCGCCGACCAGCAGGTAGCGCTCGAGACCGAGCCCGAAGGGGACCAGCGCCCGCCGGAGGCGCTGCACCATGGCTCGCGTTGCGACCGCGGACAGCACCAACCCGAGGACGACCAGGCCGATCCACGCCCTCGACAGCTCGCCGTGAGCCACGGCCGCATCAGTGACGCTCAACGCCAGGCCACTCGCCAGCGCCGCACCGAAGGCGGCCTCGAGCGAGGACCCACCCGGTCGGAGCACGCTCCTCCGGAACAGCCCCGCGGCGCGCCCGGCCACGACCCACCCAACGGCCAGAGCGAGCGTCGCCCCCTGATAGTCCGCGGCAAACCGATCAGGAACGACCTGACCCTCGAAACGAAGCCGATAGGCAAGCCAGGCGACCCCGGCAGCACACACGGCGTCGAGGGGGACCAGCAACGCGTCCGACCTGCGCCGAAAGGGCCATCTCACACCCAGACAGTAGAGGCGGGACTCAGCGGGCCGCGGCACGCTTCGGGGAGATCACGGCCACCCGCCGGACGCGGTTGCCCTTCGCCCGCATCCGGCTGCGAAGCAGCCATGCCTCGCGGACCCCCGGCCAGGACGATCGTTCGCGGCCAGCGACGCCGGCCAGCACGACGAGATCTCGCAGCAGAGCACCGAAAAGCCCGCCCGGCCGGTCGCGACCGTACTTGGCGGCGATCAGGAAACGGTTGCGCACCGACAGCCGGTTGACCCAGGCCGAGACCTCGCGGGAGGTCCCTCGCAGGCGACGCGCGTGCCGTCCGGTCGCCTCCGGGATCAGCCACGACTCGACACCGAGCAGGGCCGCGCGGAAGCCCAGTTCGGCGTCCTCACGGTAGGCGATGAAGTCCTCGTCGAAGAACTCACCTGACAGCTCCACGATCCGGTCGTAGGCCCGGCGGGGTACGACCAGGCAGGCCCCCGAGATGCCCGCCACCAGACGAGGGCGCGAGCCTGCCGGGGGAACCGGGCATCCCTGGGCTACATCGAGGTGACGGCCCCCGCACGTCCACCGGATTCCCGCCGTGTCGACGACCCCCTCCGACTGCAACGAGACAGGGTCAGCCAGGCACAGCAGCGGCCCGCAGAGCGCGTCGGGACGATCGCGACACCGCTCGGAGAGAACGCCGAGAGCCTCCGGATCGAGTGCAAGGTCGGGGTTCAGGACCACCACGGCATCCGCTCCGGCGGCGAACAGTGCGGCGCAACCACGGTTGTGTCCTCCCGCGAAACCGACGTTGTCAACGGCGCGCTGGACCGACACCGGGACGTCGAGCGAGGAGGACCGGCAGAGCTCCTGCACAGCCTTGCTCTCCGAGCCGTCGGTGTCGCCGTTGACGAGGATCAGCACGCTGGCCGGCGGTGAGACCTGCGCGGCCAAGGCCTCCAGCGTGCCACCCAGCAGGTTCAGCGACGAATGGAACGCGACGATGGACACAGCGAGGTTGGGACGCCTGGGCTGCGCCGTCACGTCGCCACCATTGCAAGGGGATCCACGACTAGAGTCTCGCCGGTCCAGTCCGGGTGGAGGTACCGCTGTGCGCGTCGCGTACCTGGCCGCCTGGCGGGGCGGGGTGGCGAGCGGTCCGTTCAAGAAGATTGCCGCGCAGCTCACTGCCTGGCAGGCCCAGGGGCTCGACGTGGGTCTGTTCGCGACGACCTCCCCCTCGGCCCTTGCTGACTGGAAAAGCCTGGAGTTCCCCGGCCTGGTCGTGGCACCGGCCGGAGGCGTCGCCGTCAAGTGGCGAGAGCGCCGCCAACTTGTGAACGCGCTGCTGCAGTGGGCGCCAGACCTCGTCTATGAGCGGCACGGTCTGTGGACTCCCTCGCTGACCCGGATGTCGCGCGGCGTGCCTACCGTCCTCGAAGTCAACGGCGACGACGTTCGCGAGTTCGCCCTGCACTCCCGACCCAAGAGTCTGTACAACTCCCTGACGCGAAACGCCAACTTCCGGCGTGCGGTCGGATTGGTGCACGTCACCCAGGAACTCGCGAATCTTCCCACGTACCAGAAGTTCGACCTGCCCTACCTCGTCGTGGGCAACGGTATCGATCTCTCCCAGGTCCCCCACCTTGCGCCGACCACGTCGGCCGTCCCACGACTCGTCTGGCTCGGCGATGCAACGTCTCCCTTCAACAGCCTCGAGCACATCGTCCAACTCGCCGAGTTGCGCCCCGGTTGGGAGTTCGACGTCGTGGGCCCTCGGCCCGCCGCCGGCTACGAGAAGGTCCCCAACATGACCTGGCACACGGCCGGCGGGCCCGACGTCTACCGCCCCATTCTGGCAAGCGCAGACGTCGGCATCGGGACCCTCGACGCCTACCGGACGGGAATGCAGCAGGCCTCCGCCCTCAAGGTCCGGGAGTACCTGGCCAGCGGGCTGGCGACGCTTGTCGGTTACGAGGACACGGACTTCCCCGAGGAGGTGCCCCACCTGCTTCGGATCCCGAACCGTCCAGACAGCATCCCGTCCTCGCTGCTGCGCATCGACACCTTTGTGGACCAGTGGCACGGCAGAAGGGTCGCGCGAGCGGCGGTGGCCCATCTCGATGTCGCCGTCAAGGAGAAGATTCGCGTCGGGTTTCTGAGCGAGAGAGTCGGCCGATTCCCAGAATCGTGACGCCGGGCCATTGTGCGGGGTCCGCACGACCCCGGCCGTCAAAGAGCAGCGTCACACCGGGGAACATGACAGGGTCGTGAGCGGTGTAGGCGTCATGGTCGGCCTGCAGGATTGCGGCCTCGCTCGAAGTGCCGCCCACGAAGGGGACGAGACCGAGCGCCCGGAGCTCGGCCGGCTCGAACAGTGGGTCATGAACAGTGGCCATGGCTCCGCGTTCGTTCAGGGCCTCCGCGAGGGGGAAAACACCCGAAAACGCGATCTCCTTCACGCCCGCGCGGTAGGCGGCGCCAAGGATCACGACGGCCCGCCCCCGCAACCCGCCCAACGCGGCTTCCAGGCGGTCCACGACATAGCGCGGCATGTCGCTGTTGATGGCCCGCGCGGCCCGAGGCAGCCGGGCGTCGGGATCGCCCGCCAGGTAGAAGTGTGGGTAGACGGGAATGCAGTGACCCCCCACGGCGACCCCCGGCCGGTGCAGGTGGCTGTAGGGCTGGCTGTTGGCCGCCTCGATCACGACACCCATGTCGACTCCGGCCCGATCAGCGAAGCGGGCGAACTCGTTGGCCAAGGCGATGTTGACATCGCGGTAGGTCGTCTCCGCGAGCTTGGTGAACTCAGCAGCCTCGGCGCTGCCCACATCCCAGACACCATTGGGCCGCGTCAGATCCGGCCGGGCCTCGAAGTCCAACGCCAGCCGGTAGAAGTCGACGGCGCGCCGTCCGCTCTCCAGGTCAGCCCCCCCGACAAGCTTCGGATAACGACGAAGATCAGCGAAGACGCTGCCGCTGGAGACGCGTTCAGGGCTGTGGCACACGAACAGGTCGCGCCCGAGAATGAAACCGGAGCTCCTCTCCAACGCGGGCACGAAGCGCCCGCGTGTCGTGTGGACGGGAAGCGTGGTCTCGTAGGACACCAGGGTGTCGGCCCGGAGCGCCCGGCCAATGCGCTCGGTGGCTGTGTCCAAGGCCCCGAAGTCCGGGCGCTGCTCAGGGCCGACGACCAGCGGAACGACCACGAGCACCACCTCGCTGGCCGCGACCGCCTCCTCCGTGCTTGTCGTTGCGTGCAGGCGGCCGGCCGCGAGAACGTCGGCCAGACGCTCTGCCAGGCCCGGCTCCAGCGTCCGTCCCGTTCGCCCGGCCAGGACGTCGTTCACCACGCCGTAGGAGATGTCCGCGCCGGTCACGGCGTGTCCGGCCCCGGCCACCTGGACGGCCAGGGGCAGACCGATCTTGCCCAAGCCGATGACTGCCACCTTCACGGCTGAACCGATACCGCGGTCTGCCCGGTGGCCGACCGCAGCAGGGCCTCGGCGACCCCGAGTGTCACCAGCCCGTCGCTCAGGGACACGATTCCCGAGGGGTCGCCGAGGACGGCATCCCGGAAGGCCGCAAGCTCGGTCGCGAGCGGTTCCGGCTTCGCCAGGGCGTAACGGATCGCATCGCCCTCGCTCACCCCTCGGAAGGCAGCCACGGCGTCCCACGTGGTCGGCACAGATCCGTTTTCATAGAACGTCAAGTCCGCGCGGAGGGTGTCCGCTTCCAGGCTGCCTCCCGCCCCTGTCACCACGACGACGCGTTCCTTCACGGGACTGAGCCAGTTGACCACGTGGTTGGTGACCGCGCCGGACTCCAGTCTGCCGATAGCCGCTACGAGGTCCTCATGCACGCGGCCGGCCTGGTAGGCGACCTGTGCCGAGACCAATTCATAGCGCGAGGATGCCACCCAGGCACTGAGATCCAGGTCGTGGGTCGCCAGATCCTTGATCACCCCGACGTCGCGCACGCGCGCCGGGAACGGCCCCTGCCTTCTCGTTGCGATCTGGTAGACCGTGCCCAGTAGCCCCGCAGTGATCTTCTGTCGCATGGCCTGCAAGGCAGGGTTGTAGCGCTCGATGTGGCCGACGCATCCGACGACGCCGTGGGTGGCGAACGCCTCCACCACCTGGCGACCGCTGACGGAGTCGACAGCGAGAGGCTTCTCGATGAGGGTGGCGACTCCGCACTCCGCCAGCCTCATCGCAGCCGGAGCGTGATCCTCGGTGGGCAGAGCCACCACACACATGTCAATGCCGACGGCCAGCATCTCCTCGAGGTCCCGGAGGACAACGAGCCCCGTTCCCTTGGCTGCCCCGAAGGAGTCTCCGTCCCTGTCAGCGACGGCAACGAGGTCCACACCGGAAAGCTCGCCCAAGGCCCGCACGTGGTGTCGGCCCATATTGCCCAGGCCCAGGACACCCGCTCGCAGCCTCCGGATCACGCGCCCACCGCCCGGATGACGACGTCGAGATCCTCATCGGACAGGTGGGGGCCGATCGGGAGTGACAGCACCTCCGCGCAAGCCCGCGAGGTCACCGGCAGGTCCACCGGATCCTGAAAAGAGGGAAGTCGGTGCACGGGCACGGGGTAGTACACGCCGGCTTCGACGCCGGCGGCGGTCAGGCGTGCCAGAAGCCCGTCACGATCGGCCGCCCGGACCGTGTACTGGTGGTAGACGTGAACGGCGCCGGTGGAGACCTGAGGCACGTCCACGCCCGTGAGCTCCTCGTCGTAGCGCGCGGCGTTGGCCTGGCGTCGACGGGTCCAACCAGCGAGCTTCGTCAGCTGCACCCTGCCGATCGCAGCGCCCATCTCGGTCAGCCGCGCGTTGAAACCGACGATCTCATTGTGGTACCGCCGCTCCATCCCCTGGTTGCGAAGGAGCCGCAGCCGACGCAGGTGCTGCGCATCCGACGCGACGACGAGTCCCCCTTCGCCTGTCGTCATATTTTTCGTCGGATAGAAGCTGAAGGCTGCCATGTCTCCCCATGCTCCCGCCGGCGTGCCGTGAAGCGACGCGGCGTGAGCCTGAGCAGCGTCCTCCAGCAGGAGCAACGCCCGGCGCTCACACAACGGGCGCAGCTCGTCGACCGCCGCGGGATGGCCGAAAAGGTGCACAGGGATGACAGCGGCCGTGCGTGGCGTGATGGCTGCTCTGACGGCGTCGGGGTCCACGCAGAAGGTTCGGGCTTCGATGTCCACAAAAACGGGAGTTGCTCCCGCGAGACGGACTGCGTTGGCCGTGGCGGCGAAGGTGAAGGAAGGAACGATGACCTCGTCGCCGGGGCCGATACCAGCGGCCAGCAGGGCAAGGTGCAGTGCTGCGGTCCCCGAGTTCACGGCCACGCACTCCCGGCCGCCGACAAGTGCGGAGAACTCCGCTTCGAAGGCCTCGACCTCCTCACCTTGGACCAGCCGGCCCGAACGAAGCACGCGGTCGACGGCTTCACACTCCTCCGCGCCGACCAACGGCATGGCGGCCCGGATCACGGCAACTCACGGAGCAGTCCGTCGCGCTCCTCGTACCGCCGCCCCGTGGCGGGACAGACAAGTGCATCGGGAGCCGGTAGCAACGACAGGCCGGCCCGCCCCACCCAACCCACCTGGCGGGCTGGCACTCCTGTCACCAGAGCGAAGGGAGGCACGTTCCGGGTGACGACAGCGCCCGCGCCGACCATGCACCAGGCCCCGATCCGCACCCCCGCCAGGACGGTGACACGGGCGCCGAGGGAGGCCCCCTCCTCCACGACGACCCCTTCAGCGAGCCAGTTGTTTCGCTGCCGCAGTGAGCCGTCCGGCTCGACCGCCCGTGGGGCCCTGTCATTGGTCAGGACAACTCCCGGACCGACGAACACCCCGTTTCCGAGCGATGCCGGCGCGAACAGCTGCGCGCCGTTCTGGATCTTGCACCTGTCCCCAACGGTGACACCGCTGTCGATGAACGCCCCATCGCCTACCACGCAGGCCACGCCGAGGCTCGCACCGGCGCGGACGTGCGCCCCGGCCCACACCGCCGTCCCTTCCCCGAGCCGGACACCTGGCTCGACCTGGGCGCGCGGATCGATCTGGCTGACCACCGCCACACCCTCCTCCTCCTCCGACCTGCGCCCCGACCCTATCCGCGCGGTGCCGCCCCGAAGCGCCTAGCCTGATGTGGACCTTCCGACGCCGCTGACCCGAAGGCTGCCAGTCAACCGTGATCGAACCGTCTCCCGCCTGGCGCGCTCTGTTCCGCCAGAAGTGGTGGCTCGACGCGGTGGCGCCCCGCCGTTGGTCCGAGTCGTTCGTCGGCGGGGCCGACGAGCCCCTCGGGCATCTCGCCTGGTCGCGGCGCAAAGACCGTTGGGGTTTCGTCCACCTGGACGTCCCCCCGTTGACCCGGCTCGGCCCATGGGTGGCCCGGTCGCCAGAGCCGAAGGCCCACGGCTCATGGGGGCGAGACAGTCGCGTGGTACGAACGCTGATCGGCCAACTTCCGCACGCGGACCGGATCGCGTTCACCTTTCCCGTCGAAGACGCCAATTGGCTGCCGTTCCACTGGAGCGGGTTCACCGCCGGCGCGCGTTGCACCTATGTCCTGCCCTCTCTGGCGTCGACGAGCGACCTATGGGAGCGCTGCACGGACAAGACCCGCAACGCCATTCGCAGGGGCGGTCGGTCGACCGAGGTGCGGGACGACCTCGATCCCGCGGTGCTCGTCGGGCTCGTCAGCCAGAGCCTGACCCGGCAGGGCGCGGCAGACCCCGAGCTGTCGGCGACGGCGCTGCGCGTCACGACTGCCGCGCTCGCGCAGGGTGCCGGACGGGCCCTCTACGCCGTCGATCCGGCGGGGACACCCACGGCCGCGGTGTTCGTTGCCTGGGACGACACCACGTCCTACTACCTCCTGGGCGGTGCCAGCGACCAAGGCCGCGCGACAGGGGCCATGAGCGCCCTGCTCTGGGAGGCCATCGCACTGTCGAGGGATCACGCGGCGAGCTTCGACTTCGAAGGGTCGATGATCGAGTCGATCGAGCACTTCTTTCGCGGCTTTGGAGCCGTCCAGAAGCAGCTCGTCAGCGTCGAGCGGTGCAGCGGGCGTTACGAGGCAGCCCGTGCCTTGCGCCGCCTTGGTGCGCTAGGTAGGCGCACGGGACGGTGAGCGAGATCCTGCGGATAGAGATTCCCACGCACCTCGCGGCCGAACGCCGCTACGTGATCGCGGTGCTGTTCGACGACTTCCTGGGGATCGAGACCCAGGTCGTGGAGAATCCCCGGGCGGCGGAGACGACGATCACGTGCGGTGACGGCGGCCTTCTGATTCTGACGGAGGGCTTCTTCGCCACGAAGCGGGCCGAGTGGCTGACTCCCGGGAGCATTCCCACGCGCACCGACGTGGTGCCGGTGCGAGACCAGGTTCCGCTGGACCCGTGGCATCCCGGTTCCGTCGTGACGCTCGGCCGGCCGCCCTCGGTCCGACCAGGACTCGTTGAGCTCGACGATGCGGGAGGGCGCGTGTCACTGGACGTTCTGGGGACTGCCTTCTTCATGCTGACCCGCTACGAGGAGGTTGCCCGACAACGCACGGACAGCCACGGCCGCTTCCCGTTCACCTCCGCCGTCACCGCAGGGCACGTCCTGCGCCCTATCGTTGATGAGCAGGTGGAGGTCCTCTGGGCCTGTCTGCGCCACGTATGGCCGGCACTGAGCCGTCGGTCGCGCAGCTTCGCCGCCTTCGCTACGCACGACGTCGACCACGCCTTCGCCTACGTGAGCTGCACCGTGACGGGCCTTGCGCGACTGGCCGGACGTCAGCTGCTGCGAGACAAGTCGGCCATCGGTGCGACGCGGACGGCACGAGACTGGCTGACCGTCCGGCAGGGGGACGTGCGAGCCGACCCGTTCAACACCTATGACGAGATCATGAGTGCCTGCGAGGAGGCGGGGGCTGAGTGCGCCTTCTACTTCATCCCTGACCCACAGCGTGGGGGGCGCGATCCGCGTCACATCTACCGACCGGAGGATCGCCCGGTCGGAGATATCCTTCGGCGGATCGTCTCCCGGGGCCACGAGATAGGGGTCCACCCGAGCTACGGCTCCCACCTGAACCCGGGGCAGCTGCGGGCCGAGCTGGCCCGGCTGCAGAGCGCTCTGAACACGCTGGGCATATCGCAGCAGGTGCGGGGCGGACGCCAGCACTATCTGCGATGGTCGGCCGCTGACTCCTGGAGACTGTGGGCTGAGGCCGGTCTGCTCTACGACAGCACCGTCGGCTTCGCCGAGCACATCGGCTTCCGCGCGGGGGTCTGCCGAAGCTACGCCACGTTCGACCTGGTCCATCGCCGGCCCCTGACGTTGCGTGAGCGCCCCCTGCTCGTGATGGACCGGACCCTTGGCCAGTACATGGGGCTCGATCTCGGCGGAGGTGAGGCGCTGCACCTGGTCACCGAGCTCAAGCGCACAACTCGCAGCTACGCCGGAGAGTTCGTGACCTTGTGGCACAACAGCACTCTGGTCGAGCCCCACCAGCGCGAGCTCTATCGCGCCGTTCTCGCCGCGTGAGGCGCCTCGCGCAACAGTGCGTGGAATCGGTATTCGTAGTAGCGGGACCAGACGATGTCGCACGCGAAACCCGCCTCCGCGGCGAGGTCGCGCACGCGGGCCGGGTGGTGAGCCACCCCCATTTCCTCACGAGGGAGGCCCTGGAGGGCGCGGTAGCTGGCCCGCAGCCCATGGCGCAGCGCCCGTCGGAACAGGACCGGACCCAGCCGTGCCTGCCGACCGTCGTCGCCGAGCAGTCCCAGCGCAAACAGGTAGCCAAGCCGGGGATCTATCACGTCGAACAACGCGACGCGTCCACCTGGCTCGACCCAGGCCCGGGCCTGCGTGAGGAAGGCGCCGAGGGCGTCGTCGTCGAGGTACTGGATGACCTGGCCCGCAGCGATGCGGGAGAACGGGTGGGGCAGCTCGCGCCACACGGACGTGTCGTCGGCCTGGAGGAGACCCACCCGCGTGAGGCCCTCAGCGTCGAGCCTCGCGCGGGCTGCGGCGAGCATGGCGGGTGAGAAGTCCACTCCGAGAACGGGCGCATAGGAGGGCGCGAGGTACTGCAGCACTTCGCCCGCACCGCAACCGAAGTCAAGGAGCGAGCCGCCGCCCTCTAGCAGCATGAGCTTCTCCTGGGCGTCTCGGCGCAGGAACTCCGCACCGCCGTACCGATGACCGCCGTGGGAGCGCCCCGACCAGTAGCGGTGCCAGTACTCCCTCTTGGTCTGGGTCATGGCCGTCCTACCTGCCCGAGCAGGTCTTTGACAGCTGACTGCGGGCTGGCCTGCGGCAGGGCCACCCGCCGGCCACGCGCGCACAGGGTGGCGACCGCGGCGAGCAACTCCTCCGCCGTCGCCGCCACCAGCACATCACCGGACGCCACCTGCGCCGCGAAGACCTCATGGGCCACAACCTCGTCCAGCACCACGGAGCCAAGACCGAGCTCCCGGGCTTCACACACACTGGAAGAAGAAACGGTCACGTGCGCATCCACTTGCTGGACCAGTGCGGGGATGGGCAGTGCGTTGGCGGATCCGACGTCGATGCGGGCGCCCGTGGCGCGCAGGCGCTTCTCGACTGCGACGCGGGCTGGCCCGTCCGTGCGCGGGTGATGCCGGACGAGCCACGTCCAGCTCGCCGGCGACGTGGCCATGGCAGTGTGCAGGGCAGCGAGGTGGCCAGGTCCGTCGAGTCCCGGCTGGAGCGTGACGAGCACCTGTGGCCCGGGAGCGCCGAGCAGACGGGGCGCAGCCCATCCCTGTCCCTGCCAGGCGCTCATCCACGGGTTGCCGCCCACGAGGACGCGGGAACGCTGCCCCGGGCGGGCCCAGTCGGGAAGCATCGCCTCCGTGTCTTCCCACATCCAGTAGACATCCGGGTGGGTGGAGTACCCGCCGGCCGGCAGGTCGGCCCATTGTCCGTAGTGCGGGTGGTCGTGGCCGTGCACTCCATGCTGGAGTTCGACCGACAGTGAGCCTGCCCGACGCGCCCCGACAACGCAGGCCTGGCTGACCGCATTCCAGTCGAGCAAGACCAGAAGCCGGGCGCCCATCGCCTCGACCACCCCCTGGACGAAGGTCGCCACCTGATCCATGAAGACGGCCAGCGTCAGGAGGCGCCGCCGCCCGACAAGGGCGGCAGTCGCCCCCTCCCGCACGCTCCGGGCCACCACCTCGTCGTGTCCTGGCAGGCTCAGGGTCTTTCCGCCGCCCGTGCCGAACCGGCTGCGGATCTTCCACCAGTCCAGCCTCGGCTGAATCAGCAACGAAGGGCGGTACCGGGGGGTGCGGTACAAGTGATGCGGGTCGAGCTGGACACACCTGGCCCCCTCAAGCTCGAACACGTCCACCAGGGGATCGCAGTGCCGGTCGTACCACGTCGGGCCTCGAGGGATGCGATCGAGCGCGCCTCCACTGAGCAGCACGACGTCGGCACAGCCTCGGAGCGAGGCCTCATGCACGCGGTCCTGCCAACGGGCCCTGAGGTAGGCGGCGTTGCCGACCGCGAGCGCCCGGAGCGGATGGGACATCCCGGGGCCCGCGCCGGGAGCCGTCCGGGCATGCGAGTCCAGCCAGAGAAGCTGCCGAGCTACAGGCCAGAGGTCCACGTCACCGAAGCGCCACTGCGCAACGGGGAGTGACTGCTCCAGCTCGAGGATGAACTCGTTCGTCGGCACCGGATCAGCCTCGGAGCCGCGCAAGCGTGGACCGGACGACGTCAACCGTCCGCTGCTGGTCGGCGGGCCGCAGCTGAGCCGACGACGGCAGACTCAGTCCACGGGCGGCGATGTCGAGCGCCGTCTGGCCACCGAGAACGATGGAGTCTCGATACGGATCCTGGGTGCGCAAGGCGGGCCAGATGGGGCGGGCCTCCACACCGGCGGCGTCCAGCGCGAGGCGCACCGCCTCCCGGGTCGCCGGATCGGCCAGCAGGACGCTGTACAGCCAGCTCGAACGCGCCGCCCACGGCAGGTCCGGTGGCAGCTGGACGCCAGCCTCACTGCCGAGCAGCTCGTCGTAGCGGTCCGCCACCAGGCGCCGGGCCGACAGCAGCTCAGGAAGGCGGCGAAGCTGGGCGAGACCGACGGCGGCGGCGATGTTGGTCAGTCGGTAGTTGTAGCCGACCTGGTCGTGGCGATACGCCACGCCAGGCAGTCGGGCCTGCGTGGCCAGATGCCTGACGTCACGGGCGAGCTCGGGCTCATCGGTGACGACCATCCCGCCACCCCCACTGGTGATGACCTTGTTGCCGTTGAACGAGAAGCATCCGACTCGCCCCACCGTCCCCACCTGTCGGCCGGCGAGAGGCCCGGACGTCCACGAGGCGCCCAGAGCCTCGGCCGCGTCCTCGATCAACGACACGCCGAGCTGGTGGCACACGTCGATCAGCTCGGCAAGGTCCGCTGGTTGGCCCAACACATGCACGGCGACGATGGCGCCCGGCTGGTCCACGCCGCGCCTGGCCCGCCGGTGCAGCTCTGCCACGACTTCAGCGCAGTTCAGGTTCCAGGTGTCGGTTTCGGCGTCCACGAGGCCAACCTCAGCCCGGCAGTACCGGGCGGGGTTAGCCGACGCGATAAAGGTGAGGTCGGACACGAGGACGTCGTCACCGGGTTGCACTCCCACTGCCAGCAGGGCCAGGTGCAGGGCAGCGGTGCCGCTCGAGCAAGCAACGGCGTACCGGCTGCCCACCGCTGCGGCGAACTCCTCCTCGAAAGCCCCCACGAGCGGACCGACGCTCGACACATAACCCGAGCGCACGGCTTGCAGGAGGAGCTCCTCCTCCTCGGTGCCGAACGTGGGCTCCGAGAGCGGGATGCGAGCACTCACACGTGGAACCGTCCTCGTCGTGGTCCGTCGGCCCTGAGCCAGTCCGCCGTCAGCTGGAGACCCGTCGTCAACGGCACGGACGCCTGCCAGTCCAGCAACCGCGAAGCCTTGCCGGGATCACTGAGCAGATGCCATACCTCGCTGGCCGGCGGACGGATCCGCCGCGCGTCCTCCACGAGGTGCAGCGGGGAAGGTATGGCATCGGCCGCGAGCTGGGCGAGCTCACCGATCGACACCGATGAACCACTCCCCAGATGGACTGTTTCCCCCGATGGCACTTCGCGGGTCACCATCCGGATGAAGGCCTCCACCGTGTCAGACACATACGTGAAATCCCGACGTGGCCGGAGGTCACCCAGCCGCACGTCACCGCCGTCGAGCAGCTGGGTCAGGAGCGCGGGAATCACCGCGCGCGTCGACTGGCGCGGCCCGTAGGTGTTGAAGGGCCTGAGGGTGACGACGGGCAGACCGAAGCTGCGGTGCCAGGCCTGCGCCGCCATATCGGCGGCGATCTTGCTGGCGCTGTAGGGCGACTGGCCCTGCAGCGGGTGGCTCTCGACGATGGGGAGGACGTCGGGGCTCCCATACACCTCGCTGGTCGACGTGTGCACGAGGCGGGTGACACCGGCCCGCAACGCGGCCTCCAGGACAGTCAGCGTTCCCGTGAGGTTCACGTCGAAATAGGCGAACGGAGCCTGGTAGCTGTAGGGGATGGAGATCAGCGCAGCAAGGTGGTAGACGACGTCGACCCCTGTGCAGACGTCGCCCATGAAACGTGGATCCCGGATGTCGCCGAGCCGGATGTCCATGGCCCCCCGGTGATCCTGCGGGATGGCGTCCAGCCAGCCGAAGGAACCCTCGGGGTTGTAACAGGCGAGGGCGCGGACGTCGGCGGCCTCCCGGAGCAGCCGTTCCGCGAGGTGGCTGCCGATGAACCCGTCGGCACCGGTGACCAGCACCCGGCTCCCGGTCAGGCCCGTCACGACTGGCCCCTGGCGCGGCTGAGGTCCTCGGGACGACCGACGTCCATCCAGGAGCCGCCGATGTCGTGGACGGCGACGGTGCTCCCCTGACGGAGGCCCGCGTCAATCAGCTCGGGCATGTCGAGCCGCTGGTCAGGTATGGCGTGCGAGACAGCCTCCGGACTGAGGATGTAGATGCCGGCCGCAACCGACCAGGTCACCGTCGGCTTCTCCCTGATCGCGCTCAACGTTCCGCGCTCGTGCTCCAGGACGCCGAACGGCACGACGTGAGGGTAGGTCCGCATGCCGACCGTCATCCAGGGCCTTGCCGACTGGTGGGCATCGAGCATCTCAGTCACCGAGAACTGGACCAGGAGATCGCCGTTGACGGCAAGCGTGGGCCGCCCGCGAAGTCGCCCCGCGAGCTGGGCCAGGCAACCGGCCGTGCCCAGGGGTTTCTCCGGTGACTCGCGGAGGTAGCTGATCTCGCAGCCGAAACGATCTCCGTCGCCGAAGTGGCTCTCGATCACGTCGCTGCGGTAGTTGACGGCGATCACCAGGTCCCGGACGCCCTCACCGACCAGGTGCAGGACCAGCCGTTCGAGCAGAGGCCGTCCCGCGACAGACAGCATCGGCTTGGGCAAGGAGTCCGTGTACGGCCGCATGCGGCTGCCCAGCCCGCCCGCCAGAACCACGGCGAGCAGGTCCACCGACTGCCCTCCGACCAGGTCGCGCAGGACGTGAAGGGCCACGAGCGAGCCGCGGCTGTCAATCACCGGCACCTGGCTGATGCCCCTGGCCTGCATCAGGTCGAGCACGGACGCGCGGTCATCCTGAGGTGACACGGCGGTGTAGGTCGTCGTGGCGTAGGGCGCGACCTCGTCATCGAGCGAGGCGCCCGCCAGCAGCGCCCGGCGGATGTCCCCGTCGGTCAGCGAACCCTCCAGTCTCCCCTCGCACACCAGGAACGCGATCTCCAGTCCACCGCGGTCAAGGGCGTGGAGCGCATCCCGTAGCGACGCGTCTGGGCCTACCACGATGTCACTGAGTCGGCGGTCGCCCGTCATCCTCGGGCCCCGGCGAACTTCTTGCGAAGCAGGCGCGACAGGTCGGCCCCGGCAAGGACGTCGAGGATGCGAGCCGTTGCCCGGCCGTCTCCGTAGGGGTTGGGGCACCCGCTCAGCGTGCTCCGAAACGCCGGGTCCAATGCCCGCCGGAGAGCGATCCGCACGGCATCCGCGGTCCCCTCGCAGTCCACCACCACGGCGGCGCGTATCCGGCCCGCCTGCCGGTCTCCCACGTTCACCGTCGGGAGCGCGAAAGTGGCGGCTTCCACCAGGCCGCTGGACGAGTTTCCGATCATCACGTCTGCCGTCGCCAGGACGGCGGGGTAGAGCTCACCCAGTGCGGGAACGAGGACCACACCCGCCCGGGAACGGGCCCACTGCTCAAGACGGTTCAGCACCTTTCGACTCCCCGGGTCCTGGCCCGGATGGGTGGCGATCACCGTCGGGCACAGGTCGACGGCCGCCAGCACCGCGTCGAGCTCCCCGGCGAGCTTCGCAGGCTCCATTGTCGGCGGATGATAGGTGAGAAGCGCGACCGGCCCGTGGAGCTCTGTGCCGAGCAGGCGACCCACGTCCTCACGCGTGAAACGCGCCGCCTCGGGACGTAGCCGATCCAAGCCGGCCTCCCCCACGGTGTGGACCCGCCACGGTTCCTCGCCGAGGGAGCGCACCCGGTCCGCATAGCTCTCGTGCGCAGTGAGATGCAGATGTGCGAGTTTGGTGACGGCATGCCGGATGGCGTCGTCATGCGCGCCCTCCGTCAGCTCGCCACCATTGAGGTGCACCAGCGGGACACGGTGCAGTAGGGCCGCGGCTGCAGCTCCGAGCAGCTCGAAGCGATCACCGAGGACGACGAGAAGGTCGGGTCGCAGCTGCTCGACCGCCGCGCCGGTTCCGATGGCGAACTGGGCCACGATCCGGTCCAGTTCGCCGGGGCCGTCCCCCGCAACCTGCGTGTCGGATAGCCAGGTCACCGAGGCGGCCGGTAGCGCGAGTCCGGGCAGATGGCCTCCCGGCCCGGCGTGGATACCTCCGGCGAGCACGCTCAGCCGGAAGCGTCGATCTGACTCGAGCCCCTCCAGCAGTGGCTTCAAGGGCCAGTAGTCGCCCCGGCTCGCCGTGAGTACCGCGACATGCCGCGTCGTCATGGGGTGGGCTTCGCTGCCAGCACAACCCACTCCTCCACCACGAGGTGGGCGGGCCCGATCGTCCGCGACCGCTTCTGGAGGTCCTCGAGAGTCAGCCCTGAACTGCGGACCCGGTCGTTCACGACCTGCTCCCCGAGGAACGTCGTGGGTCCCAACCCGGCGAGCGGCCCTTCGTCGACGACCGACACGACCTCGCGAAGCTTCGTCCCCCCGCAGGGATAACAGCCGGTGGTGAAGGCGAGCGACATCACCAGACCGCCAGGCTGGATGACACGCGCCATCTCGCGCCACGCCCGTTCGTGGTCGCCGGGCGCCAGATAGCACAGCGCCTCGGCATCGACCACGAGGTCGAACCCCTCGCGGAACGGAAGGTTGCGTGCATCCGCCCGCACGAGGGGCAGGCGCGGGCCAGCGACCTCCTCACGCCGACGCAGTCTGGCGAGTGCCGCCTCGGCTCGGTCGAGCCCGACGGCCCAGTGGCCGACAGCCTGATAGAGCCGGTGCTGGGCACCGTTCCCGCAGCCGATGTCCAGGATGCGGAGCGGGCCGTGGCTGACGAGCCTGCTCACCACGCGCACGACGTCCCCGTCTGGCCACGTACCCCAGGGGGTTCGCTGATGGACGTCCTCCCAGCTCACGCGGCAGTCCACCATGCCGGTAACGGGCGCGCTGAACCGGCGTCCTCCGCCAGCTGCTGAGCTGGGATGTCGAAACACCGCGCGCCGAGCAGCTGGACCTGCTCAGTTCCGCCCCAGCTTCTCTTGAAGCGCAGCAACGGGTCAGCATCATCGTCTGTGACTCCGCCGCCGAGCAGGATGTCCTTGACGCCGCTCGCGGACAGCTTCTCGCCGGCCGCCCAGAGAACCCGTGAGGACGCTCCGGTCGAGGCACCCCAGCGCGTCGCGAAGAGATAGGCGGCGTGCCGGCCGTGCACCAAGAACAACGCGTCAGCTCCGCCTTCGGCCTCCTGCACGGCGCAGCGGTACACCAGTCCGCTCTGCGCGAGCGCAGTGAAGTAACCCACGTCGAGACGCCAGCGGTGGGCTGCGTCCACGCGCTCCATGGCGGCGCCGTAGGACGCTGCGAAGGCAGCGGCCTGCGGCCCATCGAGCAGCTCGAAGGTCACCGGCGCATTCTCGGTCCGGCGAAGGTCGGTGCGTCGCCCGTGGCTGAGGCGGCTCTGCTCCGGCGGGATGGGCCAGGTGCACACGGGTTTGCTGGGGCGCAGCCCCCACGCGTGCGCTAGTGACGGCGCAAGGGGGCTGAACGGGGAACTCAGAGTCACCTCGCTGATGACCCGGTGGGCCCTCAGGACACTGTCCACGCGTGCGCGCGCCTCGCGTGCGGCGCTGCCAGTCGCCACACCGCTCAGGACCGGGCCTCCGTAGTCCGGGGTGCGGGCAAGCCAGCCCGAGCCTCCGAACGCCTCCAGCAGCAGGGGATAGCGCACCGACCACCCGTCCCCCTGGCAGCGCACCTCGACCGCGGTCCGGTCGGTGGCATGGGCCACAGCCCGTAGGTACCGCGGATGGGCGAACGGATCGGGGCTCCACGCCACGTCGTCCTCGGTCAGCGGGCTTAGCTCACATCCGGACGTCACGCGAGATCCTCGCGACGCAAGGGGTTGTCGGGCGTCACGGCCCGCGCTAGGCGGCGCCCCACCGTCCGGTCACGCTCCAAGGCGGGGATGCCATCGAGCACCGGGCGCAGAGGTACCAGGTCCGCCTGACCGACCACATGTCCTTCGGGGAGGCAGGTCGTCGGGTAAAGACCCTTGCGCACCATCGAGCGGTTGAGCTCCTCGTCGCTCTCCACTCCTGCGCTGAAGGCTGAGGCCGTG
This sequence comes from Actinomycetota bacterium, assembly GCA_030775505.1. The sequence continues at coordinate 22,846 of JALYIZ010000001.1, forward strand.
GCCCGCACGGCCGCGACCCAGCCGCTCGCCTCCGCGAGCGCCAAGGACATGTGGTGGTCTGGGCCTGACGCCGAGGTGTCATAGGTCACGTGCTTCTCCACCACGACAGCTCCCACCGCCACCGCTGCGATCGCGGCCTCGACTCCCTGCGTGTGGTCGGAGAGCCCGACGGGCCGACGCGTGAGCTGGGCCAGGCGCTGGATGCGGCCGAGGTTGGCCGCGGCGAGCGGGGTGGGATACGCGGAGACGCAGTGCAGGAAGGTCACGTCCGGGTGCTCATCGACGCGTCGCGCAATCTCCGACGCGTCGGCGTCCCCCGTCATCCCGAGTGAGATGACGAGAGGCACAGGGGCGACACTGGCAGCCTCCAGGAGCCAGGGGTTGTCAGCGTCGCCCGAGCCGACCTTGAGAAAGTCGACCTCCGCCGTCAGGACGTCGCGGCACGCCAATGCCCCGTCGGGCGTCACGCCGAAGTCCACCCGGTTGCGTCGGCAGACCTCCCGTACCGTCACGAGCTCACCAACCGTCAGCCGGAGCGAAGCAAGCAGCTCATGCTGGTCGCCCGGGCCCTGGTAGGCCGCGTTCGGGGCACGTCGGGCGAGCAGTTCCTCCGGGAGCCAGTACTGCAGCTTCACGGCATCGAAGCCGGCATCCGCGGCCGCCGACGCCATCTCCACGGCGCGGGCGACGTTGCCGTCATGATTCACCCCGAGTTCCGCGATCAGATACGGCTGTCCTTCCAGGCGCCTCATCCAGACCACCAGGCACGAGCTCTCGCGAGGTCGTCGGGACCGTCGATGTCGACACCCCGCTCGGCGGGAACCTCCACGGGGACGATCGGCTCCTTGGCGACGGGGTGCCCAGCCAGGAGGTCCACCGGCCGGATAGCGAAGACTCCGCCCGTGAGCAGCCACGCCGGGGGCAGGTCCTGCGAACGTCGCGCCGCGTAGTCCGGCCGCAGAAACGTGGCCAGACCGTCGGGGTTGCTCGTGAGCAGGAAGGCCGACGTCGGCGGGGCACGGACCACTGTTGCTGCGCACCCGGCAGCGGGATGCGCGCGGAGCGCTGTCACCGCCGCCAGGCATTCGGCGGTCGTCGTAAACGGGCTCGTCGCCTGCAGGACGACGACCACTTCAGTGAGCGGATCGGCCCAGGCCGAGTACGCCGCCTGCAAGGCCAGCTCGACCGGCGAGTCGTCCGTGGCCAGCTCACGGGAGCGCAGCGCCGGCACCCGGGCTCCCGCCGCCCGGGCCAGGGCGGCGTACCGCTCATCGTCGGTCGACACGAAGACGGTGCCGAACGCCGCCAGACCCGTGTGGATGGCCCGTTCCAGGAGGGTCTGTCCACCTACAAGAGCAAGGTTCTTGTCAGGGATGCGCGACGAGCCAGCCCGCGCCGGGATGACGCAGAACGGGGCCGGATCAGTGGACACGGGCGCTACACAGCCAGCCGACGGAACAGCTCGCTGGCTATCTCAAGTTCCTCGAAGGTGCCGACGGCCTGGACCCGACCACCGTCGAGGACGACGATGCGATCGCACTGGCGAACGGTGCTGAGCCGGTGTGCCACGGTGATCACCGTGCGCGACCCCTTCAGCCGCTCGATGTCGGCGACGAGCTCCGCCTCCGTCAGGGTGTCCAGCGCGGACGTCCCCTCATCGAAAACCAGGACCGAAGCCCGGCGGTACAGCGCCCTGGCGATGGCCACGCGCTGCCGCTGTCCCCCCGAAAGCCGGATCCCGCGCTCACCCACGTCCGTGTCGACGCCACGCGGAAGGTCCGCGACCACAGTGGACAGCTGGGACAGCTGCACGGCCTCACTCAGCGCGTCTTCATCGACCAGGCCGTCCGGCACGCCGAAGGCGATGTTGGCCCGAAGCGTGTCATCGAGAAGGAAGATCATCTGGGGGACGGAGGCGATGGTCGCCTGCCACCCTGCCAGGTCATCGCCCAGATCCTGGCCGTCGAGCAGGATGCGCCCCCGCGTCGGAGGAAGCAGACCCAGCACGATGTCCACCAATGTGCTTTTGCCACCGCCGGTAGGCCCCACGATCCCGACCGACTCCCCCGCGTTGATCGTGAGGTTCAGCTCGCTGACCACGTCGCCATCGCCCGAGGGATAACGGAAGCCGACGTCGACCAGGGCCAAGGTCGACCTCAGCGGACGCGGCTGCGACGCCTCCCCCCGCGCCGGCTGGCTGCCGATCAGGGTCAGGTCGCGGTGGACCTGCTCGAGAGCCGCGCCACCGAACTTCAGCAGGTTGCTGTAGGCCAACCCCCGGTTCACCGACGGCATCAGCCGCAGGACGGCGTACGCGAACAGCCCGAGAACGGCCAGGGGCTGCCCCCCCGGCGTCGCGCGGTTGAGCCCGATGGTCAGGAACAGCAGGATGAACAGCATTCCCGCCGTCTCGATGCTGTAGCGGGGAACTTCCACCAAGGCAGCCCGCCGGTAGGTCACGGTCGCCAGTCGGTCCCGGGTCGCAGCGAGCCTGCCCTCGAAGACGGCCTGCTTGCCGAGCAGCGTGATCTCCCGGGAGCCCTCGAAGGCCTGCTGAAGGTCCTTCAGCGTCTGCTGGACCAGCGACTGCGTCTCCTCGCCGAGCAGCCCCAGGCGGGGGCGCACGAACCGGGCCAGGGCGAGGAGCACCGGACCGAGCACGGCAACGGCCAGCAGCGTGGCGAGCGGCGCCGTCGATAGCAGGACCAGGAGAAGTGCGATGACGACAAGCCCCTCGGAGAACATCACCACCGCTGGCAGCAGCACGTAGGCGGCCACGCGGTCGACCGAGTCGTAGCTGGTGCGGATCAGCTCTGAGCTGTTTCGCTGCAGGTGCCACACGTACGGCATCGCGAGGTAGCCCTTGATGAGCTGCCGGGAAATGGCGACCCCGGTGCGTTGGGCAAGCGCGTTCTGCGCGTACACCTGCCAGCAGAGCAGGATGCCGCGGCACAGGAAGAACAACCCCAGCGTGAGGCCGATCGCCAGCACCAACGAGCCCCGGCTCTGGTGGGGGAAACGCCGGGACAGGTCCCCGAGCAGGGGGACGTCCAGACGGGAACTGGTCGCCGTGGCCATCCGGATCAGGGCAAGCACGAGGAGCGAACCCAACGCCTCGACGACGCTGGTGAAAAGCGCCAGCCCGACGAGCAACAACCAGCGCCGTCGGCGTTCGACCCCGACAACAGCGAGCGCCTGTCGCAACGTGGTGACCACGTCGGCCGCTCTCCTCTCGTTGTCGCGATTCCCCGCGACGGACGGCGCGCGAAATGATGCTAGGCCGGAGGTGGCACATCCCGCTTCGTGAGGGCGAGGGCCAGGTCCTCCAAGGCTCTCGCCTGGGCAGAGTCCGGTGCGAGAGTCGCCGTCGAGCCGTCACGGAACCCCAATTGGACGCGGGCCGGGGCAGCCGCCGACTCGGGGACGACCGGGCCGGTCGCGGGCACCGTTGGAGCCGGTACCGAGCCATCGGAGGACCAGCCAGCGACAGCACCCCCTGTCCGGGCAGGACTGACCGCGCCAGACGCGGTTCCCCGGCGGGCATGTCGGCCCTTCGCCGTGCGGCGCCGGAACGGCCAGAACATCAGGCCCGGGCAGGCTGAGCCGCGTCGATCTGGTCGACGACGGCGTAGAGCAGCGCGAGCAGCACGCCCTTGACCGACTCCCGGTCAGTGGCATCGCAGGGCACGACGGGGACGTCCTCGGCCAGGCCGAGGACGGAACGGACCGTGGCCTCCCCGGCAGGGTCGTGTCCGGGGGCTCGGTTGAGGGCGACGACAAAAGGAACGCGCGCCATCCTGCGGAACGCCGCAAGGATGGTGACCGCCTCCTCGAGCGACTCCGGCCTGGACGTGTCGACGAGCAGGATGTAGCCCAGCATCCCCTCGCCGAGGATCTCCCACATGAAGTCGAACCGGTCCTGACCCGGGGTACCGAACAGGTAGAGGACCAGGTCCCGGTCGATCGTGATCCGGCCGAAGTCCATCGCGACGGTGGTCTCAGCCTTGCGCGAGCGCGTGGAGTCGGTGATGTCCTTCTCCGTGGACAGCACCGTGATCTCGCTGATGGTCCTGATCAGGGTCGTCTTGCCGGCCGCGAAGGGGCCGGTGACGACAATCTTGACAGCCGTGCCGCCGTGCTTGCGGCGACTTGGTGACCGGGTGCTCATCTACAGCCCCCGCACACCGGCGATGAGACGCAGCAGCAGGCTCTTGTTGACACTGGGATCCCGCTCGATGACAGACGACGGTGACTCGTCGGGCTGCATGGCCGCGGAGCCGTGGACGGCACCGACGCTAGCCGTTGGCCGGGAGGGGGTGTGGGAGGCAGCCGCGACGACACCGGACACCCTGGCATAGGCCGGATGGGGCTCTTCGGCATGCTCGGGCCGGCGGGCAGGTGTGAAGGGCTCGGGACGCTCGGGGATCACCGGCGTCGACCAGACAGGATCAGCTTGCGGCGCAGCACCGGGCTGCTGTGTGGGTGCCGAGCCATCGCCCAACGACTTCTCGACGGTGGCGATCAGGCCCTGGACGCGCGCCGTGCGCTCCACGCCGGGGTCAGGCGGCCCGACGGAGACCAGTCCTCGGGCCGCGAGGGCCGCGAGTGCCGACACGACCGCGTACTCGCCTCGACCCGACAGGACGACAAGGTCGGCAACACTGCGCCGTCCGTCGACGGCCGTCAGCAGCGCCCACTCGTCGCGGGAGAGCTGGGGGTCACTCGCCGGGCTGGGAACGAGGGTCACGACCGCCTCCGGGGCGGGCACGACCTCCACGAGCTGTGACCAGCTGTCGAGCCGACGACGGCCCTCGGTCACGATGTCGTCGACCGCGACCGCCGTCCCGACGTCGTCGGGGTTGGCCTCGTCGATGACGAACGCAAACTCGCCGTCGGGCCAACGCATCAGGTCGAAGACTGCATCGGTGGCGTGGTCGACAGCGAGTGCGGCCAGGGCGGCGGGCTCCACCGCCCCGAGGTCGAGCAGGGCGCGCGCCAACCCCAGCTCCGGAGTCGTGCTCACGCTGGACACCGCGAGCTCCAGGGCATCATCGTCGACCAGCCCAGCGCCGACGATCCGTCGCGCCAGCGCCTGCCGCCCAGCGTCGGACCGCGCTCCCGTGACCTCGCCGTCGCGCAGGTGCACCACACCCTCGGCAGCCTCGCGGCGCAGGTGCAGCGTGCCCGTCTTCTTGGTGAAGCTCAGCAGCTGGAAGATGTCAGGCAGGCTGAACGCGTCGAGCGTTCCTTCGAGTCTCACGGCGGTCCCGTCAGCTAGTTCGGGTCAGGACCAGGACGCAGTGTCACCCGGGAGCACGGAGCCGGTGGGGGCGTACGAGGTCCAGGCCGGAGCCGCCTGCGGGTCGGGCGTCGCCTGAGTCGGGGTGTAGACGGGATCCGGCACAGCGCTCAGGATCGGCTCGGGCGCGGCCTCAGCGTGCTCCTGTTCATCGACCTCCGCCCGCAGGACCTCGGCCACGACGGCGGCGGTACGGCGCACCTCATAGAGCATCATCCCGACTTTGGCCCCCTGCGCTGCCACGGCGACCAGCACGGCCTCATTGTCGGCAGAGATGAGGAAGACGGTGCCCGTCTCTCCCTCGATGTAGACCTGGGACAGCTCGCCCCGCCCGAGCCCCTGCGCGGCGCGCTCACCGAGGGAGAGCAGGGCCGCGCTCATCGCGGCAACTCTGTCCTCGTCCATGGACGGTGGCAGCGCGGACGCCATCGGAAGGCCGTCGAACGAGACCACGGCGGCCGCCTCGATCTCCGGCGTCTGCGCGAGCAGGCCGTGGATGGCCCGGTCGAGCCGGTCTGAACGGCTGCCTGAGTGCAGCTCGGGCATGAGGGGGCTCCTTCCAGGGAGGGGCGTGCGCACGACCCTCCGTGGACTCCCCATCGGCCTAACCGACAGAAGCCTTGAGCACGGCCCGCATCGCGTCAAGCGGTGCCGGGCGACCCGTCATCAGCCGGACCTGCTCCGCCGCCTGGTGAAGCAGCATGAGATCACCTGGGACGGTGACGCCGGCACAGCCTGCTGCCAGCGCGGTCGGCCAGGGGCGGTAGACGACGTCGAGCAGGACGGGAACGCGGTGCGCCTGCCCGCTGAAGGCATCGGCCACATGCGGCGGCAGCGTGCTGATCATGACGTCGCAGGAGTCGAAGGCGTCCGGGCAGAGCGGCACGACGTCCAGCGCGAGGCCCAGCCGCGCTGCCGCGTCCAGAAGCCCAGTGCTCGCAGAGCGGGCCGCCACCCTGGGTGCTCGCTCGCCGAGCGTGGCAAGCGCGGCGATGGCCGAGCGGGCCGTCGCTCCCCCGCCCAGGACGACACCGCGTTCGACCGTGGTCACGCCGGCCTCCCGCAGGGCGGCAACGATGCCGTACACGTCTGTGTTGTCGCCGTGGCGACCTTCGGGGCCGAGAAGGACCGTGTTGACCGAGCCTGTCTGCCGGGCGACCCGGCTCAGCGCGTCCATGAGCGGCAACGCCGCACCTTTCAGGGGCATGGTCAGCGACAAGCCCGCCCAGTCCGCGTCGAGGTCGTCGAGGAACGCCGCCAGCCCGTCCGGGGACATCTCGATCGCCCGATAGGTCCAGTCCAGACCGAGGGCCTGGTACGCCGCCCGGTGCAGGGCCGGGGACAGGCTGTGCCGCACGGGCGACCCCAGAACGGCTGCGCGCATCAGCTCAGTACACGCCGTCCCGCTGGGCCTTCGCCTTGGCGGCGAGGAAAGCGCTGTAGGAGGAGGTGAAGAAGGAGTGGCCGTCCTTGCTCGTCCGCACGAAGTACAGCGCGCCCCCCGGCGCGGGTGAGAGTGCGGCCTCGATCGCCGCCTGGCCCGGCGCCGCGATGGGCGTGGGAGGCAGGCCGTGGATCCGGTAGGTGTTGTACGGGGAGTCCACCCGCGTCTGGGCCGTCGTGACCCTGATGGTGCTCAATCCGAGCGCGTAGTTGACCGTCGAGTCGAGCTGGAGCGGCATGCCGGCCCGAAGCCGGTTCCAGATGACCGCAGCGACGCGGGCCCGGTCGTCGGCGGCTCCCGTCTCGCGCTCCACCAGGCTGGCGACGATCAGCACCTGGTAGGGGGTGTGCCCCGCCGCTGCAGCCCTCCCGGTGAGGTCGGCCGCCGCGGCGGCCTCGGCGAAGCGCCGCACCATCGTGGTCAGCACCTCAGTGGCGCTTGTGCCGGGGTCTATGTCGTAGCTGGCGGGGAACAGGAAGCCCTCCAGGCGCCCGTTCGCGTAGTCGGGCAGCCCCAGGGCGGCGGGTTGCTGGGCAGCCTGCTGGAGGGCGCCGAGCCCGACTTCCGAGCCCTTCGCGATCAGAGCGAGCTCCCGGGACAGTGACGAGCCCTCCGGGATGACCACGTGGCTGCGCAGGCGCGACCTGGGATCCAGGAGCAGAGCGAGAGCCGCCCGCGCGCTCATGTGCTGGCGCACCGCGTAGTAGCCCGGCGCCAGCGTTCGCGACCGGCTGTCGGCCCGGGCCGCGTCTCTGAACGCCTTCACGCTCTTGACGACGCCCTGCGCGAGGAGCGTGCCGCCGATGGCGGCCGCGCTGTCGTCCGGATGGATGCGGACCACCGTGCGCCCGGAGCCCGGACCCGGGTAGTCCGGGGCGGACACGAAGTTGAGGTACAGCGCCCGGGCTCCGACGCCGATCCCGCCGAGCAGGCTCAGCAGCACGACCCCGACGATCAGCAGGCCGACCGGCTTCGGCAGCCTCCGGGCGGGGCTCGGCGGCCGGTCGCCCTGACTGAGATCCAGCACGTCGGTCACCAGGCAAGCCTATCCGCGAGGTGAGGTCATGGACGATCCAGAACGCCCTGCAGGAGGGTCACCGCGGCCGCCTGGTCTATCCGCTGCCGGCTGGCTCGCGAGCTGCGACCGGCCGCTCGCAGGGCGGATGCCGCCACGACGGTGGTGAGCCGCTCGTCGACGAGCTCCACCGGGACCGGGGCCACGAGAGAGGCCAGCTCACGCGCGAACCCGCGGGCCAGCTCCGCCGACGCAGAGGCCGCCTTCCCGCTCAGGGACACCGGCAGTCCCACCACGACGAGGACCGCTTCGAGCTCGCCGACCAGCTCGGCCACGCGGTCCAGGCCGGGGGCCGGCAGGGTCTCGACCGGATAGGCGAGGACCCGGTCGGGGTCGCTCGCGGCGACTCCGGTCCGGACCGTGCCGACGTCGAC
>JALYIZ010000002.1:0-382 GCA_030775505.1 Actinomycetota bacterium
GCTCAACGGCGGCATCCCGGCGGCGGTGGGCCAGGCCCTCAGGAGAGACAGGTTGGGCACCCACCAGGTGAACGAGCTGTCAGGCATCGCGGCCCGGAACTCACCCACCGGCCGACGCGGATGGGTCAGGGTGAGGCGCGCGGACACTGTCTCGACAAGGACCGCCCGGCCCCCGGGTGCCAGGACTGAGCGCACGCGTTCGAGAGCCCGGACCGGGTCGCGCAGGTGCTGCAGGATCGCGCCCACCAGAACGAAGTCGACCTGTCCGCCGATCGCATCAGGCGTCAGGTCGTACACGTTGCACGAGACCCGCCGGGCCTGCGAACCCTTGACCTGGCAGGCCAACCGGAAACCCTCCCCGGGGACGATCCGCGAGGCCCGC
>JALYIZ010000002.1:392-29591 GCA_030775505.1 Actinomycetota bacterium
CAGCTCGAGCACCCGGCGCAGCGGCGGGTGCTCGAGCTGTTCGGTGTCATCGACGTCGATGCCGACCACGCTGGCCGCCCCCCGCCGTTCCATCTCGAACGCCCAGAACCCGTCGAAGGTCCCCACGTCCAGGCAACGCCCACCGGCGAGCGAGGCGGGAAGCGCCCGCGAGCTGAAGGCGCGCAGGTCCGTGAAACCGCTGGTGGTGACACCCGGCGCGAGATCCATCGAGTGATACCAGCCGGGGTGCGCCCGCAGCGCCGCCACGGCCTCCTCGCGGTCCACCCGGTCACCCTAAAGGCAAGGAAGCGGCCGCCTACGGCGGCTGTCTCCTACCCCGCGGCAGACCTCAGCCGCGCTGTTGCAGCACCCTCCGGTACCCCTCGACCACCGTCGGCACCACGCGTTCCCACCCGAACGCCGCTGCGGCCTCCCGGCACCGCTGCACCGTTCCGTGACGTTGGCTGAGCCCGGCTGCCTCCACCACCGCCACAGCGAGCGAAGCGGGGTCCATCGGGGCAGCCAACGCCCCCGTCCCAGCAGGTACCAGCGACGGGGTCGCTCCCGACAGGACCCCCGCAACAGGCGTGCCGCACGCCAGCGCCTCGAGGGTCACGAGCCCCAACGCCTCGTAGACCGCCGGAGCGACGACGACCCAGGCTCGGGCGTACAGCGCCGCGAGCGCCTGGTCCGCGAGGGGCCCTACGTAGGTTGCCCCGGCCGGCAAGGATGCCGGCGGATCCTGCCCGGCGAACACCAGCCGGGCACCAGGCAGTGCGCGCACCACTGAGGGCCATGCGTCGAGGAGGTCGACGACCCGCTTGCGCGGCGCGCCTGCCGCTGCGGCGCACACCACCAACGGCCGCTCCGACCGAGAACCCACCGGCCGGAAGACGGTCGTGTCCAGTCCGGCGGGCACCACCCGCATAGGGACGCCGAAGCCGGCCATCTGCCCGGCCGCCCACTCACTGTTGCACCAGACCTCGTCAGCTCTGGCGAGCGCGCCGTGCACCAGCCGCCCGTCCATCCCGCGCAGCGCTTCCGGGCGCACCGTGCCGGTCATCTTCAGGACGACGGGGTGCCTCCCCAGCCGGCTCACCCCGTAGGCATCGGTGTAGTGCAGGCAATGCACCAGGTCGGCGGGGCCGAGGGTGCCGAGTGCGGCGACCGCGGCGAACACCGGCCCGGGGGCCTCCCACCCGGGCCGGGAGGGGCTGCGCACGTAGCGGACAGGGACCCCGTCGACGCGCCCGCGGGACGTGACACCGTGTGGGGTGCCGGTCAGGATGCCGGCACTGACGCCGGACCGGACCAGGTGCGCCGCCAACTCGTGCAATTCGCGCTCCGCGCCGCGGCGGACGTGCGGCCAGCCGTAAGGGTGGGTGAGGAGGACGCGCATGTCGACGACCTCCCAGCCCGTTCTCGAACTCGACGGTGAGCGCACCCCGCTTCGCTCGGTGGTCATCGACCTGGTGCGACACCGGGGGTTGGTCCTGATGCTGGCACGCCAGGACTTCGCCGCCCGTTACCGCTCCGCGGTGCTGGGCCTCTCGTGGACCGTGGCGCTGCCCATGCTGCAGGGAACGGTCATCGCACTCGTGTTGGGTCGCGTCGCCCGGATCCACACGGCCGAGCCGTATGCAGCCTTCGTGCTGGTGGGGATGGCCGCGTGGGGGTACCTGAACGGGTCCCTCGCGACCGCGTCCACGTCGGTCGTGGATGGCGGCCAGCTCGCCACGAAGGTGTACTTCCCGCGGCTGGTCCTACCGTCGGTCGCCCCCACGTCCAACCTCGTCGGCTACCTGCTGTCGACAGCGGTGGCCCTGGTCGTGGCGATTGTGCAGACCGGGGAGGTGCACTGGCAGCTGGTCCTCCTGCCCGTGGCTATGGCCCTTGCCTACCTGCTCATCGTGTCCCTGAGTGCTCTCGCGGCCCTGGCCCACGTGTGGTTTCGCGACGTGCGTTACCTGGTGACGGCCGCCCTGCTGATCGCCTTCTACGCGACCCCGGTGATCTACCCCCTGCCCCTGGCCGCGGGGCTGCGCCCCTACGTGCTCGCCAACCCGGCGACCGGCGTCGTCGAGCTCAGCCGCTGGTGCATCTTCGGCCGAGCGGACTCCCTCGCCGCGGCTGTCGCGAGCACCGTCGCGTGGACCGTGTTCCTCGCCGCCGCCACCGTGGCGGCCTACGCGAGGTATGACCGCACGGCGTGTGACCGGCTGTGACAGCGATCAGCCTGGCGGGCGTCGGCAAGCGCTACCGGATCGAGACGGGCCCGCCCCTGTTGCTGGACCGGCTGCGACCGGGCCGTTCCAGGACGACGGACCTGTGGGCCCTGCGCGACATCGACCTCGAGATCGGCGAGGGGGAGACGGTCGGGGTCATCGGCCGGAACGGCTCGGGCAAGACCACTCTGTTGCGTCTGCTGTCGGGCGTTTCGGGTCCGACGACCGGCCGCCTGCGCGTGCGCGGGACGGTCGCCCCGCTGATCGGTGTGGGGGTCGGATTCAACCCGGAGATGACCGGGCGCGAGAACGTCTTCGTCAACGCCCGGCTGCTCGGCCTGAGCTCGACCGAGGTAGACGCGGCGCTCGACAGCATCGTGGACTTCAGCGAGATCGAGCAGTTCCTCGACAGCCCGGTGAAGTACTACTCGTCGGGGATGTTCCTGCGGCTCGCCTTCGCGGTCGCCGTGCACGTCCGCCCGCAGGTCCTGCTCGTCGACGAGGTGCTGGCCGTGGGCGACCTGGCCTTCCAGCTCAAGTGCATGGACCGGATGCGGGCGATCCAGGCAGCCGGCACGACCATCGTGATCGTCACCCACAACCTCCAGCTGCTCGACCGGATGGCGCCTCGGGGCGTGCTGCTCGCCGGCGGGCGGGTGGTGTTCGACGGGCCGGTGGAAGGCGCATTGTCTGCGTACCACGCTGGTCTGCAAGGGGCAGTCGGGGCGCCGCGACCTGACGGCAACCGCCTCGACGGCTCGGAACCTGTCTACGGCTCAGCACGGATCAGCGCGGTCTCGGTCAACGACTCCGGCGAGCCGACGCGGCATTTCGCCGGAGGCAGTCCCATCACCCTGCGCGTGCGGGGCGACTTCGAGGACGAGGTCACCAACCCGGTCGTCGGCGTCATGGTTGCGCCTCTCGGACTCGGCGCCGCATACAGCATGCACACGATCCCCGGTTCCTACGTCGGGGCGCACGGTCCGGATCGTCCCCTGGAGCTGCAGGTCACCCTGACCAACCGGCTGCTCGACGGCAGCTACAGCGTCACGATCGGGGTGCACGATGCCGCGGGGGCGCGCAGTCTCGGCGAGACCACTCCGCTGGTCTTCTACGTCAGCTCAGGCGAAGCGGGCGCCTACGGGTACGTGGACCTGGCGGCCCGCATCACCGTCGCGGGCCAGGAGATCACCGACCCGGGTCGGCGGCGGTTGGACAGAACCGTCAGCGACCAGCACCGGCCGAGCTGAGCGACAGGGCGCGCGCCCCGTCCAGCAGCCTGTCGTTCTCTGCGGGCGTGCCGATCGTGGCCCGGACGCCGTCTCCCGCGAACGGTCGGACCAGCACCCCATGCTCCTCGAAGACCGCTGCCGCCTCGAGGGCGGCGGCGCGAAGGGGCAGCCAGACGAAGTTGCCCTGGGCGTCCGGGACGTCGAAGCCCAGCGACAGGAGCTCAGCGCGCACCCGCGCCCGCTCCTCCGTCACGGCGAGCACGCGCGTAGCCAACTCGGACTGCGCAGCCAGCGACGCCACCGCGGTGGCCTGCGCGACGACCGAGACCGAGAACGGCAGCTGGACCTGACGCAGCGCCGCCGTGACAGCCGGCGAGGACAGGCTGTATCCCACGCGCAGCCCAGCCAGCCCGTAGGCCTTGGAGAAGGTACGCAGCACCGCGACGTTGGGGCGGTCCAGGAAGGCCCGCCCGTCCACGGCGGCAGGGTCCGTGACGAACTCCGCGTACGCCTCGTCCAGGACGACGAGGACATCGGGACGCACCTCATCGAGGAACCCGCGCACTCGGTCTGCCGCCAGCGCCGGGCCGGTGGGGTTGTTGGGCGAGCAGAGCAACACCAGCCGCGTGCGGTCGGTGACCGCCTCGGCGAGAGCGTCAAGATCGAGCGCCTCATCCTGCAGCGGCACCTCGACCGGCGCCGCGCCGGCCAACCGGGTGAGCACCGGGTAGGCCTCGAACGAGCGCCACGCGTAGACGACCTCGTCGCCCTGGTCGGCGGTCGCGGCCAGCAGCTGCTGGACCAGCGCCACCGAACCGCACCCGACCGCGACCTGCTCGGGCTCGACCCCGTGGAACGCCGCGATCGCCTCGACGAGCAGCACCGCCTGGGGGTCCGGGTAGCGGTGCCCCTCCCCGACAGCAGCGGCGGCCGCGGCGGCGACCGACGGCAGCGGCGCGAAAGGCGTCTCGTTGCTCGCGAGCCGCGCGTAGTCCTGGCCGGCCGACGGACGACGGCCCGGCACGTAACCAGGGAGGCCGGCGAGGACGGGGCGCAGACGAGGGACGATCACCCCACCATCTTCCATGCCCTCGGCCAGACCCGCGTCGGCCTCACCCCTTGGCGAACCTCTCCACCAGCGTGGTGATCTCGTCGGCCACCGACGTCGGCACGGTGTAGCCGCTCTGCTCCTCGATCTCGGGGAGGTGGGCAAGAATGTCCTCAGCGGTGGGCTTGGCGCCCGCACCCGCGAACCACCCCGGCGCCAGCCCCGTGAAGATGCGCGCGTACCGACCGCCCGCGGCGGAGAACACCTCGTGGGTGAACGTGCAGGCCTCGCTGGCGAGGAAGACCACCATGGGCGTCACAAGCTCGGGCGCAAGGTGCTCGGCGAAGTCGCCCAGCAGCTCTTCCGTCATCCGGGTCTTGGCGACCGGGCAGATGACGTTGGACAGGATTCCCGCGCGCGCGCCTTCCACGGCAAGGACGTTGGACAGCCCGACCAGTCCGCTCTTGGCCGCCCCATAATTGGTCTGCCCAAAGTTGCCGAACACCCCCGCATTCGACGCCGTGAAGATGAACCGGCCGTAGCCGTTTTCTTTCATGACGCGGAACGCGGGCTGGCTGACATAGAAGGCGCCGCGCAGGTGCACATCGAGGACCGCGTCGAGGTCCGCCCACTCCAGCTTGAGGAAGCTCTTGTCCCGCAGGATCCCGGCGTTGTTGATGACGATGTCGACCTTGCCGAAGGTGCCTACAGCCGCAGCCACGATGCTCTCGCCACCCTCGGGGGTGGACACCGAGTCGTAGTTGGCAACGGCCTCGCCGCCGATGGCCTTGATCTCGTCCACGACTCTCTGCGCCGCCGTGTCGCTGCCGCCCTTCCCATCGACGCTGCCGCCGAGGTCGTTGACCACCACGGCACAGCCGCGCGCGGCCAGGTCGATCGCGTACGTCCGACCGAGCCCGCCGCCGGCGCCGGTGACGACGGCAACGCGGCCATCGAAGCTGATGTCGGTCATGCGGAAGCCTCCGAAAGGTCGGCGAACGGGTCTTCTGAGAGTCTGCACGAGGCCCGACCGCACACCGGTCGGGGGGTCGGCCGGCACCCGGCAAACAGCGCACGTTGGACCTTTCGGGCTAACCCGGATGTTCCGCTGGTTGGCAGAAACCGGGTCCCGTTATCTCCACAATGTCTGACGTGCTGACTGCGAGGGGGATGACGCTCGGCGAGCTCATGCGGGCTCGTCGGGAAGAGCGCGGCCTGGGCCAGGGCGACCTGGCCCGGCACTGCGGCGTCACGCAGCAGACCGTTTCCCGATGGGAGCAGGGCATCGGCACTCCCCGGCCGGCGCGCATCACGCAGCTCGCCGAAGTCCTCGGCCTCGACGCCACCACGCTGCACCAGGTCAGTGGCTATCTGCCTGCAGAGGCCCAGCCCACCGCTGACCCCCGCCACCTGCGGCTCGACCAGCTTACCGAGAACGAGCTGCTGGACCTGCTCGACCTCGTCGGCGCCGAGCTGCGCGGCCGGCGGCGGCGCGCCTGATCAGACCGGCCCGAGCCCCGTCCCGTTGGTCTCACCGAACGCGTCCCGCACATCTCCCGGCCGCACGGCGACGCGGCTGCCGGCTGGCACCGTGGCCGTCCACCGACCTGTCCGCGCGTCCCGGTGCGCGGCCACCGTCGTGACGCCGCCCCCTGCCCCGAACACCACGACGCGCGCGGTGCTGACCGTGCCGGTACGTGCCCACGGCCGGAACGTGCAGGTCTTGCACACGATGCTGTGCCCCGGCGTGGCGCCTTGGTCGTCGGCGTACCAGCGCACGCGCGAGCGGTTCGCCGGCAGCCGTGGGTACACCACCGGGGCGATGACGAACGTCACGCTGGTGCCTGCCTTGCGCAGGTCGCTCACCGCAATTCCTTGCCAATCGACAATGGTGAACGGGCGACTCTCCACCCGGTAGGGCGCCCCCGACCCCGCACGGTGACTCACTCCCTCAACCGTGAACCGGTACGTTCCGTCAGGTGTCTGTCCACCGGCGACATCCGCGCGCGGCCACGCGTCGAACGCCTCGAAGGACGCCGTCCACGTCCAGCGTTGGCCCCCGACCCTGGCGTTGACCGCGGTCGCCGCGGGGGGCTGGTCGAGGACGACCTGGACCTCGCCGGACTGGTCCGCGTAGTCAGTCCAGCGTCCGTTGACCAGCCGTTGAACGTGCACGGTGGGGTTGTCGGTCCAGTTGTCACCGCCGACCCAGCTGAAGGTTGCGGCGTCGAAGCGCTGGACCTGCTCGGCGGGCTGCAGCACACCGGCCGGCGTGCCCGCGCTGTCGGGGATCTGCGCCGACCAGGTGTCGAGATAGTAGGAGGACAGGCGGCCCAGCACCAGAGCTTCGACGCTCTGGCGGGCCTCGTCCGCGGCGGCGAGCGGGTCGGTCGGCTCGGCTGGAACGGGGGTGCCGCACATCAGGTTCGCGGCCATGGCGACGAGCCTGGTGGACATGTAGTCGGCTGTGTGCGGACCGTAGGAGGTCAGCGCCTTCCGGTAGGCGTCACGGGACTGGTACTCCCGGTACGACACGGTGTAGCCGTTGTAGTCGGAGGTGTGCCCGAGGCCTACCGACAGCTGGAACCCCGGGCAGTGCGCATAGCTGCCCGCACCGAGCTCCTGATGGGTGAAGTTTCCCTTGATCTTGGTGAGGTCGGTTGGCTCGGAGTTGGCTTGAGCGGCGTAGGACGGCGCATCCCACCCGGCCGCGTCGTTGGTCACCTGGGCGTGCATGTGCGCCACGGCGCTGCCGCCGACCGTCAGTCGCCTCACGCCCACGGGGTCGCGCGGGTCGGGGCAGGAGAAGCTGGCACCGACCTGGTAGCAGGGACGCACCGGCCGCGCCGGAAGGCCGTGGTCGAACCCGACGGGCCAGCCCTCGGCGACCGCCGCTGGGTCGGTGTAGTCGAAGCCGTTCCACATGTTGCCGACGCTGCGGTCCGTCCGTGTCTCGATCGCCTTGATCAGGTCGCTCTGCGGCTCGCAGGCGCACGAGGCAAGCAGGATGGCGCCGATCCGGACGGCCTGCAGCTTCAGTCGCAGGTTCTCCTCGACGCTCGCAAACGATGACGCGTCGTAGTTGTCCGGCACGGGGAGCCCCGCAGCCTTGAGGGCCGTGATCGCATCCGGCGCGGGCAGCACGGGGCCGCCGGCGCTGCTGACCCGCTCGCAGTTGGGCAGGCCGGCTGCGGGGAGCCCGGGGTCACCCTGCGAGGGGCCGGTACGGCAGTTGCCCACGCTCGGGTAGGGGTGCGACACGGGTCCGGCGATCAGGTGGGTGAGCATCGTGACAGGGACGTCGGTCTGCCACGGGACCTGCACGGCGGGGCCGGGAGCGCCGCCGATGGCCCGCCAGGCGGCGACCACCCGGTCGGCCAGCAGATGCGCGCCGCGCTCGGCCTGGGCGTACCCCATGTGACCGAAGACTGTCGCGACGGGCTGACCCTGGTCGTTCGTCGTGGGCGCCTGGCCGGCCGGGTACGCGTGCTCGTAAGGGCCTTCGGCGGAGCCGACCGAGCCCTGGCTGAACACGACGGGCGCGCCGGTGGCCCGGTCGACGTAGCGCTGGAAGGGAGCAAGCCAGTCGGCACTGATCAGGTCGTAGCCGTCGAGGGACTCGCCATGCTGCGCGTAGTTCACCCAGGTGGCCAGTGGGGCGGGAACAGGTCCGCTCACGTCGTCGACGCGCATGACCACCAGGCCGTGGTCGTTGTCCTGCAGCGGATAGCCCGTGGGCGAGCCGTCCTCATTGACGTCGGCCCCGGCGATGTTGCCCTGCATTCCGGAGAAGGCGACCGTGGTGGCGCCCACGCGCGCGGGCCGCAGCGAGCGTTCGGCCGTCTCGACGGCTCGCGCGATCCGGCGGGCCTGGTCCTCGAACATCCGCAGATCCATGACGTCCTGGAAGGCCCACACCCCTGCCTCCGGTGTCGCGTAGTACGGCGAGTTGTGGTCGTGGGTGGCCGAGATCATCAGGTGGTCGTAGGTTACGGCGCTGCCATCGGCGGCGAGGATCTGAGCCGCCCGGCGGCTGAGCATGTCCTGGGACAGGTAGTTGTCGGTCTTGACCAGCGCGACGGGCGGGTGGCCCTGGCCGTCTCGGAGCACGAGGGCCCTGATAGACAGCCGGGACGCCACTCCGTAGGAGGATGCCTGCTTGACGTGCTGCAGGTTGGGGTCCCACTCGAAGGAGACATCCTGCGGGTTGGGGTTGCTGGCGTACTGGCCCGCTCCGGCGCCCACGTGCCAGGTGTCGTCGACGACGCCCACCCCGGCCCGCAGCCCGGTCCACGGGCGTGGACCGGCGGGTGGCGCCGCAGCGGCGAAGCCCGCAGCGGCAGCAACCAGCCCCAGCGAGGTGGCGACGAGCAATGCCCGGCGCAGTGGGCCCGTCGGCCGTCCGGTCACACGCATGTCACGGGCCTTCCGTCGTGGGCGTTCTGGTCGGCGAGCGGATGTGGGCCGGTGCCCGCCGGATAGCTGGCGGTGTTGGTGACCTCGGTGGCCGACCGCACGTGCGCGACTGACCGCCAGCGCTGCGCGGTCCCCGGCAAGCTCGCTTCGATCACGTGGTTACCGGGGCAGGCGAGCAGCACGGTGACGAACTGAGTCTTGGCCGCAGAGGTAGGCACCGGACGTCCGTCGACCGTCAGCATGGGGGTGCCGGTCGACCGTTCCGCGCCGGGCAGGTTCTGGGCCGACCCGCGGGCGTCGTTGAAGTACAGCCCGATGGCGAGAGGAATGCCGCGCCCGTGGCGGGTCATCGCCAGCACGTCGCGAGGGCCCTGCGGGTAGGCCCAGGCTTGGATCCCGGCCTGCCGGGCGTACCGCAGGTAGTCGTTGTCCGCGATGCCACGCAGTGACTCGACGGTCGGGTTGACGGCAAACCCCAACGCGTTGCCGTTCACCAGCTGCGCCTCGATGTTCTGCTGAGCCATCGTCGGCCCCACGTTGTAGAGGTAGTGATCCGCCGAGTAGTAGAAGGTGCCCGGGTAGGCCCATTCCTCGTAGTAGTAGCCGAGCTGGTCTTGGGCGTTGCCGATCACGAAGGTCGCCGCCGCACCGCGCAGGACGTCGCGGATCGCGAACGTGACGTGCGGAAAGGCCTCGCCCGGCTCGCTCGCGACAGCGATGTCACCGATGCGCAGCGTGGTGAACCACACCCCGAGCGCATCCCCGGCCGCGTACGGCGGAAGCACCGACCGGTCGGCGGTTGTCTGCCCGGCGAACTGACCGTCGTGGGTGACCATCGGGATGTTGTTGGGCAGGGCGTGGCCGTACATCAGCCCGATCAGGAGCGGGTTGGCGACCGGAACGAGCTGGTAGCTCTCGGCCCCGCCGACCGTGCCGGACACCATGTCGTGGCCGTGGAAGCGCAGCGCCTCCATCGCGGTCGAGGCGGTCAGCGCTCCGAGTCGGTCTATGACGTCGTAGGCGCGCGGATAGCCCGTGGGCGTCTTGTTCCCCTGACGGGCCACGGGGTACGGCCGGCGGGGGTCACCCCTGAGTCGCGTGTCGTCACCCTGCATCGGCGTCGTCTGGTCCCCCAGGGTCGCCGCGGCAACAATGCCGACTCCGCCCTCGTGCCGCTCGAACCAGCGCGCCGCGGCGCCGAAGTGCTCACTGTTCATCTCGGCGAGGTCCGGCCCGAAGCCGATGTTGCCGTGCGCAGGGACCTGCGCGTACGTGGCCACAACCTGTCCGGTCCGCTGGCTACGCGCCTGCAGGACCGACAGCTGACCGTCGACGGGCCAGCCCTCGTTGGCGTTGGCCTGTCCCACTGTCACGTCGTTGATGTAGCCGATGTCCCCCGTTGCCCAGCGCAGCGTCGACAGCGCCGCCGCGTGCCGGGCCGCGATGATCGCCGCCAGGGTCTGGTCGTAGAGCCGTCGCAGGTACAGCGGGTTGGTGTTGGCCCACAGGCCTACGACCGTCGGGCAGGCGTGACAGTGGTTGCTGTTGACGATGATGTCGGCCTGCGTCATCGCTGGGGTGCCCGGCAGGGCACTGAGCGCCGTGGCGGCCTCAGCCCGCAGCTCGGTGATCCCCAGTCTGGCGCCTTCCTGGTATCCGGCGAACCAGCCCTCCACCGGCACCGAGACCACGACGACCGCGTGTGTCGGACTGGCCACGTAGAGCGCCCGCGCATCGAGGTCATCGCCCTTGCGCACGGCGGTGGTGCCCCCGGGGCCGCAGCCGAGGCAGTCGCCGTAGCCGCCGACATGCGTGGCCTGGGCCGCCGACACCGGCCGGGTGCTGGCCACAGCCGCACCGACCGTGAAGACGGGCCGGACCGTCGGCGCCACGCCGGGCACGGCCTGGGCGGGCACCAGGAGGGACGCCGGGAGGCAGAGGGCGAGCAGGGCGAGCAGGGCGAGCAGGAGCAACCGGCGCATTCCCTGAGAGTTCTGTTTCGGGCGCCTTACTCCTGCCGCCGCTAGCCTTCTCCGGTGCGCCGTCGCAGAACGATCACAGCCGCTGGCGTGACCGCGGCCCTGATGGCCCTGTCGGCGTCCTCGCTCGCCGCTGCGCCTCCTCCAAGCTTCGGCTCCGGGCCACTGCGTTTCGCAACCGTCCCCGTCAGCGGGACGACCGGGGCATCGGAACCTCGCGTCGCCATTGGGCCGCGGGACCTTCGCTGGCTGACCACCAACGCGCCCTCGGGCAAGGAGGTCGTCCTGCGGTCGACGGACGGGCAGCACTGGAAGCCGGTCAGCGACCCGCCCGGACAGAGCCAGCCGACGACGGACGTCGACATCGTGGCGCTGCCCACCGGCCGGATTCTCGCGAGCGAGCTCGACTTCTCGGGCGTCAACTTCGTCACCTCATACTCCGACGACCAGGGCCAGACCTGGCACGCGTCCCGGCTGACGACGTTGGTGGACACCGACCGGCAGTGGTTTGCCGTCGGGCCGCGCACCTCCGGCGCCGACCAGCCGCGCGTCTATCTGCTGTTCCACAATCTGGCCTCGGGTACCGCCCAGCACAACATGTTCGTGTCCACCTCGACCGACGGTGGGGCGACCTTCGGCCCACCCGTGCCGGTCACCCATCCCGGCGAGCAGGCCTACCTGGACCTCACCTGCGCCGATTCGGGCGGTCCCTCCAACATCGTCGTCAACCAGCACACCGGCCAGGTCTACGTGGTGTTCGGGACGCGGTCCTCTGTCGCGGGCGGCTGCGCGGCTCCGCCGGTCGAGATCAACGTGGTCGCCGCCAACCGTGTCTGGGTGGTCACGGCGCCTGAAGGTGGCACGGCAGACCCGTTGGCCTGGCGGCCCTCGCTGGCCGTGGACGACACGGCGAGCGGGAAGATCGTGGGGATGCAGCTGGCTCCTGGCGCGGTCGACGACGCGGGCAACGTCTACGTGGCCTTTCCCGAGTCGGTTCACCCCTATCCGGACTACGACGGTGCCGCCATCAAGGTGGTGCATGCGGGCGCCGACCTGGCCCACTGGTCCGCGCCGCTGACCGTGGCGCCCGCAGGCGGTCCCGGGCACCTGCTCCCGCACGTCGTTGCCGGGGCGCCAGGACGCGTCGACCTCGCGTACTACAGCGGCGGCCCGGACGGCACCTGGTACTCCGACGTCGCGCAGGTCACCGGCGCACTCGGCCCGGCTCCCCGGGTCACGCGGCTGCGGCTCAGCGACATCCCCGTCGAACATGGGACGGCGAGCAGCCTGATGGGTGCCTGTCAGAGCGGGCCTCTGGCGACCCTCAACGGCTTCGCCTGCTCGCGCTCGGCCGACGTGTACGGCATCGCCATCGACGCGTGCGGCCGGCTGCTCGTGACGTATCCCGGGCAGGCCGACGGCCGGTACACCTACACAGCCGAGCAGCTGAGCGGCCCCCGCCTGCGGTCGGTGCGCTGCCGGACCCGCTGAGCGCCCGGCCGCCAGCTAACCCCCGGCCGAGCGTCGCGTGGCGGGAGTTAGCCCCAGCGCGGGGCAGCCTCGCGACACACGATGATGCTCGCGCCTACCAGGCCGAGGGGCTGTAGTCCTTGAGGAAGCATCCGTGCACGTCCTCACCGAGCTCGCCGCGCACGATCGGGTCGTAGACGCGCGCCGCGCCGTCGACGAGGTCGAGCGGCGCGTGGAAGCCCTCGTCAGCCAACCTGGCTTTGGTGGGAAAGGGTCGCTCGTCGGTGATCCAGCCCGTGTCGACGCTGGTCATCAGGATCCCGTCGGCGAGGAAGTCGCGCGCGCTCGTGCGGGTGAGCATGTTGAGCGCGGCCTTGGCCATGTTGGTGTGCGGGTGCCCTGGACCCTTGTAGCCGCGACTGAACTGGCCCTCCATGGCCGACACGTTGACGACGTAGGCACGCCGGGCCGAGGACGCGGCCAGCGCCGGCCGCAGCTTGCTGACGAGCACGAACGGCGCCGTCACGTTGGACAGCTGCACCTCGAGCATCTCGAGGGCGTCGACTTCGTGCACGCGCCGCGACCAGCTGTTCGCTGCGTCCTGGTCGGGGACAAGTCCGCCGGCGTCGATCGCCGTGTTGTCGGCAACCCGTTCCAGCGACGCTGACCCACTGGTGAGGGCGAGGACCGCGAGGGCGTGCGGCGCCACGGTGTTCGCCGGGCCGGAGTTCGCCGCCCCCGGGTTCGCCGGGCCCGGGTTCGCCGCGCCGGAGTTCAGCGGGTCGGTGGTCGATCCCGCGACCAGGACCGGTACGGCGCTCGCGGACCCCAGCCTGAGGAACTCCGGCAGCGGTCCGTCACCCAGCGGCACCGACTCGGCCGCGACGAGGTGCGCGTAGGAGCCCGGCGACCGGCGCACCGTCTGCGCGGCGTTGTTGATCAGGATGTCGAGCGGTCCTTCGGCGGCGACCGCGTCGGCGAGCTCCGTCACCTGCGCCGGGTCGCGCAGGTCGATTCCGACGACCCGGAGCCGGTGCAACCACCGTGGGCTGTCCGGCATGGCTGCGAAGCGCCGGGCCGCGTCGCGGGGAAAGCGCGTCGTGATCGTCGTGTGCGCGCCGTCGCGCAGCAGCTTCAGCGCGATGTACATCCCGATCTTCGCCCGGCCACCCGTCAGGAGCGCACGCCGGTCCGTGAGGTCGGTGCGCGCCTCACGCCGGGCGTGGTTGATGGCGGCGCAGGCCGGACACAGCTGGTGGTAGAACGCGTCGACCTCGGTGAACCGGATCTTGCAGATGTAGCAGGCGCGAGCCCGGCGCAGGGTGCCCGCCACGGGAGCCCCAGCCGTCGACGAGAGGGACCGCCCTTGCGTCTCGTCATCGATGCGCCCGGGCGCACCCGTGGCCGTCAAGGCGGTGACGGCGTCGTCATGGGCGAGGACCTCCTCCCGGCGCTCCCTGCGCCGGCGGACCTTGACGTCCTTGAAGAGCTTGGCTGTGGCGCGCCGCACCGCCAGGGCATCCGGGTGGTCAACAGGCAGGGCGTCGAGCTCCCGGAACACACGCAGCGCCCGCGCGAGCTCCTCCGGGTCGATCCCTGACGGGCCCGCTGTCATCCGTGCGTCCCGTCCCGTCGCCGCTCTGTCCGCCCACCAGTCTAAGGACCCGGGCAGGTAGCCTCCTGACGTGGTCTCGCGCCGCTGGAACCGGGCGCCCCGGGTCGACTGGATCCTGCTCGTCGCGACCCTGGTGCTGGTCACGATCGGAGCGCTGAGCGTCTACGCGGCGACCCGCAACCAGTTCCTGGCACAAGGCCGCTCGGGAACGACCTATCTCAAGCGCGACCTGATCAACCTGGTGGTCGGCGCCACCCTGGCCTCCCCGGCGGCGTTCATCGACTACCGCCAGCTGCGCACGCTCGCCCCCGCGATGTATGGCGGATTGTGCTTCCTGCTCGTCCTGGTGCTCAGTCCGGTGGGCGCGACGATCAATGGCGCGCACGCGTGGTTTGCCCTCGGCCCCGTCCAGCTCGAGCCGAGTGAGTTCATGAAAGTGGCGCTGATCCTGTTCCTGGCCGGCGTCCTGTCCGAACGGCGCGACCGCGAACCCGATCCGCACGTGCGCGACGTCCTGTTCGCCCTCGTCGCGGCGGGGATCCCGGTACTGCTGATCCTCGCCGAGCCGGCGCTGGGCATCGCCATCGTCGTCGGCGCCATCGCGCTGACCGTCCTCGCGCTGTCCGGTGCCCCGGCGAAATGGGTGGGTGGGCTGCTCGCCGCGACGGTGCTCGTCGCCGTCGCCGTCGCGTCCCTGCACCTGCTGAAGCCCTACCAGGAACAGCGGTTCACCTATTTCACCGACCCGCACGGCAACGGCTCGAGCACGGGATACCAGATCGAGCAGTCCAGAATCGCCATCGGCTCGGGGGAGCTGACCGGACAGGGCTTCTTGAAGGGCAGCCAGACCGACGGGGGGTTTATCCCTGAACAGCAGACCGACTTCGTCTTCACGGTGGCAGCGGAGGAGAGCGGTCTGGCCGGCGCCACCGTCATCCTGCTGGCGCTGGGCGTGCTGCTGTGGCGGGGCATCACCATCGCCAGCCGCGCACCGGATCTCTACGGCTCCATCGTCGCGGGAAGCGTCGTGATGTGGCTGGCGTTCCAGAGCTTCACCAATATCGGCATGACTGTCGGCATCATGCCGGTGACGGGGCTGCCGCTGCCGTTCGTGTCGTACGGGGGGTCGTCGTTGTTCGCCGACCTGATCGGGGTGGCGCTGCTGTCCAACATCGCGCGGCGGTCCGGGCCGTCGTCGGCCCTGTAAGACCTCGGGCGCGAAAGTCGGTTCCTTCCCGTTAGGCTGCCGCGGCCCCGACCCCTCACCTGGAAGCAGGACCCATGCTGCGTCGCGTTGCCGCCACCTCCCTCGCCCTGTCCGCGTTGCTCGGCGCCGGCGCACTCGCCGCCGCCAGCCCCGCCTCAGCCGCCCCGTGCCAGCCGGAGAGCTGCCCGCCGCCCTCGCCGGTGTGTGTCCTGCTGGACCGCGTGCCGGCGCGCCAGGTCCACTGCATCCCCGTCTACTAGTCCCCGGCGTCACCTTCGGCCCCGCCTCATGGCGGGGCCGAAGTCATTCCTGGAAGGTGGCGGCGCCGAGCGCGTCGGCGACCCGGCCGGCACCGGCCGTGCGCTGCATGTCGAGGGCCTGCCGCATCTGCAGGATCTCCAGGAGGTTGCGGAGGCTGTCGTTCATGTCGCGGCGGCTGCGGAACTCGGCAGCGGTCATCTCGAACCGGGACACGACGTCGGTCTCCCCCCGCGACCGCGCAGAGATGACGTCACTGGCGATGATGCGCACGATCCGGCGCAGCTGGTCCAGGAACGCCTCGACGCTGTCGTTGTCGGGCAGCCGGCCCTCGGCCCGCAGCCGGGCCAGCTCGCCGTCGAGCCGCCGCTGGTAGGCCACGTACTCGTCGCCGTCCGCCGGTGCGTAGGCCGCGGTCACCATGAACCCCATGGGCGTTCCCCCTGTCCGGACCTGACCCTATCGAGATCAGCAGGGGGTGAGGACCGCCGCGTTGACCACGGTCGGCGGGATCCGCCGGCGGGTGCCGGCCTCATAGGCGGCGGCGTAGCGCAACAGGCGGGCCTCGGACCAGGCCGTTCCCATGATGGACAGGCCCTGTGGGTTCGTGTCGCTGACCAGGCCGGACGGCACGATCACCGTCGGGTACCCGGCGGAGGCGCCGATGTTGGCGTAGGCGGCACCCGGTGCGATGAAGGCGTCCAGGGTGTCCTTGGCCAGACCCTCGTCGATATTTGCTCCCTGCGCGGTCCGCAGGCCGAGGGAGGTCGCAGAGGCCAACTCGCGGCTGCCCGGCTGCGCGACGCTGGCCAGGATGAGGTTCTGCCCGTACTTGACCTTGTTCGGGTGGGCGTTGTTGAAGACGGCGATGTCGGCCAGAGTCTTGACGCCGCTCCTGGGAGTCGGCGCATACGTCGCCAGGTAGTGGTCGAGGTTGCCTTTGAAGTCGTTGGGGATCAGGCCGATCTCCGCCAGCCCGAGGTTGCCGGTGTTGTCCAGCGCATCGGTCGCGACCAGGACGGCGCCGAGGCGGCGGAGGTCGGCCAGGGCGGCGTCGTAGACCTTGCGGGCAGGGCCGCCGAGCCCGGTCTCCACACTCGTCGAGTAGCCCAAGCGCACGCCGGCCAGCGAGGCGCCCGCGAGCCCCTTGGTGTAGTCGGTGCGGTGCGTGTCGGCGGTCGCGGTGGCCGGGTCAGCCGGGTCGGTTCCCGCGACGACGGTCAGCAAGGCGGCCGCGTCCCGGACGTTGCGGGCCATCGGGCCGGCGGTGTCGAACCCCTCGGCGAGCGGGATGATCCCGTCGCGGCTGACCAGGCCACGCGTGGGCTTCACGCCGACCAGGCCGTTAACGTCGCTCGGGGACAGGATCGACCCGGAGGTCTCGGAGCCGAACGCCGCCGCCGCGAAGGCCATCGACGTCGCCACGCCCGACCCCGACGACGAGCCGGACGGGTCGCCGAAGGTGTAGGCGTTCTTCACCTGGCCGCCCAGGCTCGAGTAGCCGTTGGGCATGCTCAGGTCGACCCAGTTGGCGAACTCCGAGAGGTTGGTCTTGCCCAGCACAATGGCCCCGGCCGCGCGCAGGCGAGCGACCAGACCGGCGTCGACGTAGGGACGCAGGCCCTCCAACGCGATCGAGCCGGCGGTGGTCGGTTGGTCCGCCGTGCCGATGTTGTCCTTCAGCAGGACCGGGATGCCGTGCAGCGGGCCGCGTACCTGCCCGCCGCGCCGTTCGGCGTCCAGCCGGGCCGCGTCGCGCACAGCGGTGGGTGACAGGTCGCGGAGGCTGTTCGTCCTCGCGTCGAGGTGCCGGATCCGGTCGAGGTAGGTGCGCACAAGCTTTACGGAGGAGAGCCGGCCCGCCTGCAGCGCGGACTGCAGGTCCCCGAACGTGGCCGTCTGCAGGTCCAGTCCCGCCACGCGCGCGCGGCAGTCCGCAGCGGGTGAACCCACCCAGTGGGGGCTCCCGGCGCGCGCGAGGGGGGCGGTGAGGAGGCCCGCGGCGAGCAGGGCCACGGCGATGACGGGTCGGCGCATGGGGGGAGGTTCGCGGCCCGGGCCCGGGGACCTGCCACCGGGGCTTGACGGGTGGCCTATCAGCCCCTAACGTACAATAATATGGTTGTACGTCTGCTGGAGCGGGACGAGGTGGGCCAGGTGCTGTTCGCCCTGTGCGACCCGACCCGCCGAGACATCGTGGCCCGGGTGCTGCGTCAGGCGGAGTCGGTCTCGGCGCTCGCCGACCGGTACGCCATGTCGTTTGCCGCGGTGCAACGTCACGTCGCGGTCCTTGAACACGCGGGGCTGATCAGCAAACAGTCGCAGGGCCGGGAGCGGCTCGTCCATGGCCGGCCTGAGGCGCTCCGATTGGCCGCACGCCTCCTGGCGGAATACGAGGAGATCTGGCGCGGACGCGTCGCACGCATGGAAGACCTACTCGCCCTACCGACCCAAGGAGACAACGCATGACCGTCGTCAGCACCGCCCAGGATCCGCAGTCCCTGACCTTCACCATCGTCGCCGATCTCGCCGCGCGACCGTCGCGCGTGTGGCAGCTGTGGTCCGACCCACGCCAGCTCGAGCGTTGGTGGGGCCCGCCGACCTGGCCGGCGACGTTCGAGACGCACGAGCACTCGCCCGGCGGTCGGTCCCGCTACTTCATGACCGGTCCGGCCGGCGAGAAGGCCCGCGGCTGGTGGCTCACCGAGGTCTTGGACGAGCCGCGACGGCTGGAGTTCGACGACGGGTTCTCCGACGAGTCGGGCGAACCCGACACTGCCATGCCCACGATCAAGGTCCTCGTCGAGCTCGCGGAGACCGATTCGGGCACCCGGATGACCGTCACGTCGCGCTTCGGCTCTGTCGCGGAGATGGAGCGCGTCGTGCAGATGGGCATGGTCGAGGGTATGACCGCCGCGATGGGTCAGATGGACGCACTTCTCACGCACTGACAGGGTGCCTTCACCGGGCGCCCCCGTCGTTGCCGGGCGCTCCGGGGAGGACCAGCACCTCGACGAGTAGGAAGAACGCGAGTGCGAACGTGGCAGCCCATGCGCCACGATGCCAGCCGGCCAGCCTTCCGCCGGGGAGGAACTCCAGCGGCATCGACGGGGGAAGTGCTCAGGCCAGTCCACGTAGCCAGGCGACGAAGAACGGCGAACGCGGGCACCTCCGTACCCGCCAGTTGGTATTGCGGTCGGGACGTGCCGGCCTACTCGCCGGTCGCGCCGTCGACGAGCTCGCGGAGCAGGTCGGCGTGGCCGTTGTGCCGTGCGTACTCCTCGATCACGTGCAGGTAGATCCACCGGACGTTGCGCTCGCGCCCGGGGAGGTGTCCCCGGCTGGGCACCACGACTTCGAGGTCGCGTCCGGCGATCGCCGCGCGCGCAGCCTCGATCTCCCGGGCGTAGGCAGCGAGGTCCGCCTCGGCGCCTTCGGCGACAGCGTCGTCGAAGTCCCCGTCTGGACTCCCGGGAGTGCAGTAGACCTGCTGCAGGTCCTCGCCTCCGGCGTGCCGACGCAACCACCACCGCTCGACCTCGGTCAGGTGCCGGACCAGCCCGAGCAGGGACATCGTGGATGGCGGTACGGAGCGGCGGGCCAGCTGTTCGCCGGTCAGCCCGGCGCATTTCGTCAGCACCGTCCCACGGTGGTAGTCCAGCCACTGCTCGAGCGCTACGCGCTCCGAGGCCACCAGGTCTGGGTCGGCGCGAGCTGAGGAGGGCGCTGTCCAGCCGCTCACGCCGCACCTCCGACGAGCCCGTCCCAGCCCCAGCGCGGGGTGGCCAGGCCTTGCGGGACCGCTGCGGCGTCCGCCGGGTTGCGGTTGAACTCGGCGGTCGCCCACTCCATGTACGCGCGCAGTGCCGCGCGGAACGCGGGGTCGTCGGGGAGGCCCGCGTCGTCGGCAGCCGCGACGAAGCAGTCCACGAACCGGCGCGAGAGGTCGGAGAGATCGCCGTTGCCTGCGTGCAGCGCCAGCGCGTGCGACTCGCTGCCCATCGTGTCGGTGTATACCGACGGGCCGCCAAGCACCTCGCCCCAGTACGCCGCCAGTCGTTCCACGTGCTGCGGGTGCTGACCCGGGGCGGTGAACGGGTGGTTGAGCTCGGGGTCGGCCAGGCACCGGGCATGGTTCGCCCGTGCGAGACGGAGCATCGCGTCCTGGCCGCCGGCGAACTCGAACAGGGTGGGGCGCACGAGCCCAGCATGTCGGGCGGCGACCGGTTGGGCAATCGGACTACCCGTCGTCTCGCTATGTTCGCTTCCTGGGCTCGAGCCCTACCGCGCGAGACTGGCTTCGCCCCGGACTTCCTCGAACGCCACCTCGTGCGCACCGCCCGTGCCATCCCTTCAGAGGAGCGACCACGTGACTGACGAGCTGATCACCCGCTACGCCGCGTCGCTCGAGCGCACCACCGACGGCGGCGTCGGCCTTGCCACCCCGCTGGAGCTGTCGTGAGCACCCCGCGCGCGCAGCTCCTGCGGGTGCAGAACTTCATGCTCTCGATGGACGGGTACGGCACCGGTGAGGGCCAGAGCATCGAGCGGCCCTTCGGCCACGCCGACCCGGCCCAGCTGGCCGCCTGGGCGGGCGCGACCGCGAGCTGGCCCAACCGCACGGATCCGGGTGGCAGCCGCGGGCTCGACGACTACTTCACGCGCGACTTCTCCAACAACATCGGCGCCGAGATCATGGGACGCGGGAAATTCGGCCCACAGAAGGGACCGTGGCACGACCTGGACTGGCAGGGCTGGTGGGGAGACACCCCGCCATTCCGCACCCCGGTCTTCGTGCTGACCCACCACGTCAGGCCCAGCCTCTCGCTGTCGGACACGACCTTCCACTTCATCGACGCCGAGCCGCAGGACGCACTGCGCCAGGCAAAGGCCGCCGCGGACGGCAAGGACGTGCGCCTGGGCGGCGGCGTATCAACCCTTCGTGCGTTCCTTGAAGCGGACCTCGTCGACACCATGCACGTCGCCGTCGCACCCATCCAGATCGGCCGCGGCGGCAAGCTCTGGGACTCACCCGACGAACTACTCGACCGCTTCCACCTTGAGCGGATCCCCAGCCCGAGCGGCGTCACTCACCACGTCTTCTGGCGCCGCTGAACCGCGGGAGACTGGCTGAGGTCTAAAGAGGGCGCGAGCTGTTGACATCGGCATCAGATTAGTTTTCCATTGGACAACTCGCGCTCTGGAGGCCCGGAGCCGTCCTCGACGGAAACAAGGGGGGCTCCATGACGGACATCTGGTTTGCCGGTGGGCTCGTGGCTGACGGGTCAGGCCAGGAGCCCGCGGCCGTTGACGTCTGCGTCACCGACGGGGTCATCACCACCCTCGGCGTCGCACCAGCGGGCGCCCGGACCGTCGACCTGGACGGCAGGCTCCTCACGCCCGGGCTGATCGATGCGCACGTCCACCTGGGTCTGTCCAGCCCGATCCGGGCGCAGTTCGGCTTCTCGCTGTCCGCGGCAGAAGTCGCCGCTGACATCTTTGCGACCGCGGGGTTCGCGTTGGACTCGGGATTCACGACGGTGCGTGACACCGGTGGCATCGACGGCGGGGTCGTGGACGTCATCGCCAAGGGCAAGGTGCGGGGGCCGCGTGTGCTGTCATGCGGTCCAGTCCAGTGCCAGACCGGCGGGCACGGCTACTACGGCGCCCAGTGGGAGCCGACCCACATGTGGGAGGAGCACCACATCCCAGGGCTCTGCGCCCTGTCGTTGATGTCAGGGAACGCCGACGAGCTCCGGAAGAACGCACGGGAGTCTTTCCGGAGAGGAGCGACCTTTCTCAAGCTGTGCGTCACGGGGGGCGTCGTGGGAGGCCACGATCGGCTGAGCGACACCCAGTTCACGGTCGGAGAGATCGCTGTCGCCGTCGAGGAGGCTGCGGCCCGCGGCACCTACGTGACCGTGCACGCACACAACAACGCGGGCATCCGCAATGCCGTGCAGGCCGGCGTCCGATGCGTGGAGCACGGCACTGACATCGACGAGCCCACGGCTGCGCTGATGGGCGAGCATGACGTCGCGGTGGTCCCCACCTTCGCGGTGATAGATCAGATCATGACTGACGCCCACAAGATGGATCTGGATCCGTCGACCCTGGTACGTGCCCTCGGGGCGCGCGATCGCATGGCGGCCGCTCTCAAGGTCTCCCGGGCGGCGGGACTGAGAATCGGCCTCGGTTCGGACCTCATTGGGCCGGACCAGCAGCGCAGGGGCGAGGAACTGCGCCTGCGCGCAGAGCTCGAGACCCCGATGCAGGCCCTGGTGTCTGCCACCAGCGTCAACGCGGGGATTCTCGGCATCGATCAGAAGGTCGGCCTGATCCGGGTCGGCATGCAGGCCGACCTGGTCGCCTGGAAGGGCAATCCCCTCGAGGAACCCAAGCTGTTCGCCGAACCCGAGAATGCCTGCTTAGTCGTCAAGGCCGGCGCTGTGGTGAAGGACGTGTCATGAGCGCGTTGCTGCACGGCTGCCTGCCGGACACCGAGTACTTCGCGATCACGGCGACCTCGGGACGCACGTATGGCGTCTGGGTCACGACACCTCCCGGGTACGCCGAGACCGACGCGCCGATGCCGTTGATCTACGTGATGGACGGCAACTTCGCGGTGGGGCTCACGGCCCCGCTCATCGTGACTGCCTCCGACCCCTTCCTCACGATCGCCCCGTACATCCAGGTGAGCGTGGGTTACGCCGGGGACGAAGCGGCGAACTGGGCGACGCTACGCAACCGCGATCTCGTACCACCCGGTGAACCACTGAGCGAGGAGGTCGTGGGGGCCATGGAGACGGCTCGCGACAGCGGTGCCGTGACTCAGGCGCAGGTGGACGCCTACCTGCAGGAGCTCAGGGGCACACGCGCCGACCTCTTCCTCGACTTCCTCGTCAACGAGCTGCACCGTGAGATTCAGTCGAGGTTCCGGGTGAGCGACACGGGCCATGGCCTGTTCGGCTACTCGTACGGAGGTCTGTTCGCCCTCTACGCCTGGCTCAGTGACGCGGGCCTGTTCGCGACGGTAGGTGCTGGCTCACCTGGCGTCGCGACCCCAGACAGCCGGGTGTTCGAGCTGCTGAGCGCCCTCCCCGAGCGCGACGATCCGCGGCTGCATGTCACCGTCAACGAAGCCGAGCTGATCGGCGACATCCCGGTGTACCGCGCGACCTCCCGCTTCAGCCTCGCCTTCGTCGAAGCGCTGCACAGGCAAGGCAGGTCGGCGACTCTCACCAGGGAGATGCTCCACGGGACGCACGTCACCGGATTGCAGGCCTCCTTCCTCAGCTTCCTCAAGGCCTGCCATGTCCGGTAGGCGGTTCTTCGCCACTGCGTTGTTGGCGACCATGCTCGTGTCGGCGTGCGGCAGCACGGTCCCGCTGAACAGCAGCTCAGGGGCATCGACGGACAGCTCTGGGCTCGGCACCTCGGCAGCGTCGCGCCCACTGGACAGCGGCAGCTCCCTCCCGAGTGCGCAGCCGGGGCAGGCGCTGGGCTCCGGTGCCTCCGGAGGTCCCACTGGTCCTGGCTCGTCGGGCCAGGCGGCCGTCGCCGGCACCGGAGGCCTCACTGGCCCTACCGGTTCGTCGCTGTCGCCTAGGACGTCCGGCGCCACCAAGGCACCCATCCGGATCGGCGCGCTGACGGCTTCTGGCGCCGGGAAGTACCAGGCGTCACTCGGCTTCAAGGGAGCAAGTGGCGACCAGATCGCGATGACCAATTCCATCGTGCAGTACCTCAACGCCCACGGCGGTCTTGGCGGGCGCAAGATCCAGCTCGTCTCGTACGACCTCGACCCCACTGCGGCAGCCACCGACGAGCCCTCAGCCCTGCAGGCGGCCTGCACCTTCTTCACCCAGGACAACCACGTGACAGCGGTGGCGTCGATCCTCGCACTGCTGCCGGACAGCTTCTACGCGTGTATGGCGAAGGCTCATGTCCCGATCATCCTGGCGGATGAAGGCGCCTCGAGTGACTTCTTCAATCACTACGCCAGCACGGTGTACATGCCGTCGGGTCCGAGCTACACCAGGGTGCTCAACGAGAGCGTTGAGGCCCTGTGGAGTGCCGGGTGGCTCACGGCTAAGTCCCAGGTGGGCCTCGTCGGGTACGACACCGCAGACGTGCACAGCATCGTCGACAAGGGGCTCCTCCCAGCTCTGCAACGTCATGGCCTGAAGCTCGCCGCCGCGCTGTACACGGCAACGACGACTGCGGCTGCGTCGGAGTACAACGGAGGCGTGCTGTCGTTCAAGTCCAAGGGTGTGGACCGCGTGTTCTTCGCCCCAGGAGGGCAGCCGGTCTACTTCGCCCTCGCCGCTGAGCAGCAGGCGTACCACCCCTACTACGAGTTGAGCTCGCTCGAGTACCCGACGGTGTTGGCTGCGAACCTGCCCGCCGATCAGCTGGTTGGATCCATGGGCGTGAACTGGCTTCCCTACCTCGATCTTCCTGGCACCCAGCGGTCGTCGGTCACGACACCCGGCATCGCCGAGTGCCGTAAGGCGATGGCCGCCGCCCAGCAGGACTACTCCGGCAGCACCACGCTCGCTGCTGCGACATGGATCTGCGACGACTGGATGTTGCTGCGTGAGGTGTTCGCGGCCGGGGCAACTGCCGATGAGCAAGGTATCCGTCAGGCGGCTGAGTCACTCGGCCAGACGTTCCCGCCGGCATCGACCTTTCACACCACGCTCGCACCCGGTCGAGCGCACGACGGTGCCGCCGCGTACCGCCTCATCGCCTTCCAGCAGGGCTGCAGCTGCTACGGCTACATCACCCCCGTTCGCGCCCTGCCCTGACCGCGCACCGACGGAAGACCGGCCAACCGCCCACGTCATGAGGCCGGTCGTCAGCCGGGGGTCATGTCGACGAAGCGGCTGTAGTGGCCCTGGAACGCCACGGTGATGGTGTCGGTCGGCCCGTTGCGGTGCTTGGCAACGATGAAGTCCGCCTCGCCTGCCCGTGGGCTCTCCTTCTCGTAGGCGTCCTCGCGGTGCAGCAGGATCACGATGTCGGCGTCCTGCTCGATCGAGTTGTGGACCGCGATCCCGTCAGCGACGAAGTTGTGGGTCCCCACCACGGTGGCGTCGAAGACCTCCTCGACGCCGTCCGGCTCGATGCTGACGACCACGTCCCAGAAGACGTCGTTCGTCGCCTCGAGCTCGAGGTCCCGGCGGTCGAGCACGGCGGCGACCCGACCCAGCCGTGCGCGACTGGGCGCGCTGGCCGCGAACTCCCGGTGCGGCATCCCCTGCTCGCTCAGGATTCCCCGCACCTTCTGCCACACCTCGACCGGGAGCGTGTCGACGTTGGTGTTGGCCCGCGTCGCGCTGATGACGGCCAGCAAGGACTCGGCGTGGACGCCCCGCGCGCCGTGGACGCCGATCTCGGTGAGAAAGCGCTTCTGGTCCTCGATGCCGGAGACGTCGAGGGTCCAGCCCTGGCGGTGGTCGCCCTGCGAGCTTGCGGCGCGGATGCGCGCGGAGATCCCGAAGCGCAGCAGGAGGAGAGCCACGTCGTCGACCAGACGGCGGCTCGTCGACGCGTAGTACACGCGGCCGCTCTGGCCGTCCCGCTTGAGCGTGACGGACCCGTCGGTGGCCCACAGGTGGCGCAGGAACAACCGGATCTGGCGCTTCGGCAGATGGAAGACCTGCTGCGGCACGAATGTCTCGTGCGAGCGGCACCCGAACAGCCCGAGCCCATCGAGCCACTGCGCGACCGGGTTGCGCCGACCGTGCGTGAGATGGAAGGGCGCCGGCAGCCGCAAGGACGTGCAGCGGGCCGCGGCGTACTCGTCGCGCACCGCCGTGATGCCGAAAGCCCGAGCCGCCCCGGTCACGGCCTGGAGGTTCGCCTCGTCGACGCTGGCGTAGCGGATGGGCTGGCGGCGCCCGAAGGAGCCGGCGCCGAGCAGGTGCGCGAGCAGCACGACGTGCTCGTCGGGCCAGGCGGCCTCGGTCTCCGGAGCCGGGACGTGCCGCGGCGCCGCGACCCGGGAACCCGGAGCCAGGTCACCGATGGCGCGCCAGCCGTCATAGGTCAGGAACGGGTGGTTGGCGGTCGCCCGCACAGTCTTGCCGGAGGCGAGCCGGACCCGCAGGACCTCGCGCGTCCCGGTGCAGAACACGTGCGTCAGGTGCCTGCGCACGTAGCGCAGCGACTCGTCCAGCGACCACACAGGCACGTCCGTGGCTCCGGTGGCGAACAGCTCCCCGATGGAGGTCTCCGCCCCCGTGTCGGCCCGCAGGATGCGTGTCGACGCCGGCAGGCACCCCGATTCGCGAAGGTCGGACAGCAGCGGTTTCTTGTCGGTGCGCTGCTCGGGGCCGCGGTTGAGCTGGCTCATCGCGATAACCGGTACCTCGAGCTCCTTGGCCAGCAGCTTGAGGTTCCGGCTCAGCTCGGAGACCTCCTGCTGGCGGCTCTCGGCCTTCTTGTTCCCCGACATCAGCTGGAGGTAGTCGACGACCACCAGCTTCAGGTCGTGGCGCTGCCTCAGGCGCCGCGCCTTGCTGCGGATCTCCATCATCGACAGGTTGGGCGAGTCATCGATGTAGAGGGGCGCGTCGGCCACCTCGCCCATCCGCCGGGCAAGGCGGGCCCAGTCGTCGTCGGTCATCGTCCCCGACCGCATGTGGTGCAGCGGCACCCGTGCCTCCGCCGACAGCAGGCGCATGGTGATCTCGGTCTTGCTCATCTCCAGGCTGAAGATGCAGCTGGTCTGGCCGTTCTTCACCGAGCAGGCCCGTGCGATGTCGAGGCCCATCGTCGACTTCCCGATGCCGGGACGTGCCGCGATGATGACGAACTGCCCGGGGTGCAGCCCGTTGGTGAGCTTGTCCAGCGCGGCGAACCCGGTCGGGACGCCGCTCATCGTCCCCTCGCGGCTGCCGATCGCCTCGAGCTCGTCCATCGTGGGCTGCATCAACTCTTCGAGCAGCGTGTAGTCCTCGCTGGTGCGCCGCTCGGTGACGTCGTAGATGGCCTGCTGCGCGCGGTCGACCACGTCGTCCACGCCGCCCTGGGTGGCCGCGTTGTAGCCGAGCTGGACGATGCGGGTGCCGGCCTCGACCAGGCGGCGGAGGATCGCCTGCTCGGCGACGATGCGCGCGTAGAAGCTCGCGTTGGCCGCGGTCGGGACCGTCGCGAGCAGGGTGTGCAGGTAGGGGGCACCGCCGATCCGGCCGATCTCGCCCAGGCGCGTCAACTCGGCGGCGACGGTGATGGCGTCCGCCGGCTCGCCCTTGCCGTAGAGGGTGACGATGACGTCGAACACCGTCTGGTGCGCCGGCCGGTAGAAGTCGGTGGCCCGCACGACCTCGACGACGTCGGCGATGGCGTCCTTGCTCAGCAGCATCCCGCCGAGTACCGACTGCTCAGCCGCCACATCCTGCGGAGGCGTGCGCTCGAACTCCGGCGCCGAGGCCCGCGGTTCGTGCGGCCGCAGGTCGACGACGCTTTCGCTCATGGAGAAGTTGTAGCGGGAAGGACTGACAGAGGGGGCACCCGCACGGCGCGTCGCGGCGAGCGGCTGTGGATGCAGCTGTGAGCCGGGTGGGGACAGCGTGGCGCGCCGGTGTGGACAGGCCGGGTAGGGCTGGGGAAGAGCCGGGGGTGTGAGCACGAGCGGAGCGGCCCGCGGGCCCAGACGGGTGTGGAAGAAAAAACATCGGCACCAACACGACGCCCGCGCCTTCGGGTGAGGGCGCGGGCGTCGTTCAACCTGGTTGCGGTTGGGTTGTGTCCTTAGGCCTTGACGACCTCGAGGCTCAGCGAGGCCTCGAGCTCTGGGTGCACCTTGACGGTGACCGTGTGCGCGCCGAGGGACTTGATCGGAGCGGTGAGAGTGACCAGCCGCTTGTCGAGCTTCGGGCCACCGGCGGCCGCGACCGCGTCGACGACATCGCCGGCGGTGACGGAGCCGAACAGGCGACCGCCCTCACCGGAGCGGGCCGGCAGGCGGACCGACAGGCCAGCCAGAGCCGCCTTGATCTCCTGTGCGTGCCCGAGGTCGCGCACCTCGCGGACCTCGCGTGCCCGGCGAATCGTCGCGATCTGCTTGTCGGCACCCTTGGTCCACGGCATGGCCATCCCCTGGGGGACCAGGAAGTTGCGGCCGTAGCCGTCCTTGACCTCCACGACGTCACCAGGCGCGCCGAGACCGGCCACCTCCTGATTGAGGATGAGCTTCATCGCGCGGTGCTCGTGTAGGGCAGCAGCGCCATCTCGCGGCTGTTCTTCACAGCCATCGCGACGTCACGCTGGTGCTGGCTGCAGTTCCCGCTGACCCGCCGCGCGCGGATCTTGCCGCGGTCGGAGATGTACTTGCGGAGCAGGCCGGTGTCCTTGTAGTCGACGTAGGTCACCTTGTCCTTGCAGAACTGGCAGACCTTCTTCTTCGGTTTGCGGGGGGGTGGCTTGGCCATGGTGGTTGATGTCTCCTGGTCGGAACGTGGTTAGAAGGGGGGTTCGTCGGACCAGCCGCCGGCGGAGGACCCGGCCGGGGCAGCTGCCCACGGGTCGTCACCGGCACCAGCCCCAGCACCTGACTGACCGCCGCCCGAGCCGCCCTGGCCGCCGCCGTACCCGCCGCCGGTTCCGCTGCCGCGCGTGGTCTTGTTGACCTTCGCGGTGGCGTACTTCAGGGACGGGCCGATCTCGTCGACCTGCAGCTCGATCACCGTGCGCTTCTCGCCCTCTTTCGTCTCGAATGAACGCTGCTGAAGCCGCCCCTGCACGATGACGCGCGCGCCACGGGTGAGGGACTCGGCAACGTTCTCGGCCGCCTGACGCCAGATGCTGCAGCGCAGGAAGAGGGCCTCGCCGTCCTTCCACTCGTTGGTCGCCTTGTCCAGCGTCCGCGGGGTGGATGCGACGGTGAAGCTGGCCACGGCAGCACCACTGGGGGTGAAGCGCAGCTCTGGGTCGCTGGTGATGTTGCCGACCACGGTGATCACGGTCTCGCCTGCCATGTAACGGTCCTCCTGGGCCCTTCCCGCGGTCAGCGGGATCTGTCGAGTGGGTGCGTGCGCTGTCAGATCGCGCACTGGGTTGGGGGGAAGGGTGGTCCTGGTCGGGGTGCCGGTCGGTCCGGTCCTAGCGGATGTCGGGGCGGAGCACCTTGGTGCGCAGAATCGCCTCGTTGAGGTTGAGCTGACGGTCCAGCTCCTTCATCGTGGCGGGCTCGGCATTGAGATCGATGACCGCGTAGATGCCTTCGGCCTTCTTGTTGATCTCGAACGACAACCGGCGACGTCCCCAGATGTCGACCTTCTCCACACTTCCCCCGCCGTTTCGGACGACGTTGAGGAACGTGTCGAGCGACGGAGCGATCGTGCGCTCCTCAAGGTCGGGGTCGAGAATGACCATGAGCTCGTAATGACGCAACAGACCCACCTCCTCCTGTGGACTAAAGCGGCCACGGACGATCCGTGGCAGGAGGGTGTTCGCGTCAGCAAACGGGGATGAGGCTAGCAGTGGCGCGCCCCGGGGGCCCGGTGGACGGCCTCCTGGGGTTCGGGGCTGGAGTGCTCTCGGCCGGTGGCCTGGGGGTCCGGAGGTGGGGCTGTCAGGGGTTGGGGTCGGGGTTGGGGTTGGGGTTGGGGCGGCGGGCTGAGGGCTCGGCAAGTAGGGCGCGGCCGAGCAGCGAGCCGGAGCCGACGAGTGCGACCGCCGCGAGAGCCGCCGGCAGCCCGAACCTTCTCGGCGTCGGCGGCTCCGGCGGCGCCCCGAGGA
>JALYIZ010000003.1 GCA_030775505.1 Actinomycetota bacterium
GGCGCGGCGTTCCGTGCAGGCAGCAGGCCTGCCACTGCGTCGCGAGGCCGCTGCCGCCACCAGAGCAGTGGCGGACGCACAGGAGGCCGCCGACCGGGCCAGGACCGCGCTGGACGCGTTGCGCAGGGGTGGGTGAGCTAACGCCGCCCGCCGAGCGCGTCCACGAGCTCCACGGCGCTGGAGCAGCTGTCGAGCAGGTCCCCGACGTGGGCCTTCGTGCCGCGCAGCGGCTCGAGTGTCGGCACGCGTTGCAGCGAGTCGCGGCCGATGTCAAAGATGACCGAGTCCCAGGAGGCGGCCGCAACTTCCCGGGGGTACTGGCGTAGGCATCTGCCCCGGAAGTACGCGCGGGTGTCCTCCGGGGGTTCGGTGACGGCACGCTGGACCTGCTCCTCGGTGACCAGCCGCTGCATCCGGCCACTGGCGACCAGCTTGTTGTAGAGCCCCCGGTCCAGGCGCACGTCCGCGTACTGCAGGTCCACCAGGTGCAGCTTCGGCGCGTCCCAGTCGAGGCCCTCCCTTTCGCGGTACCCCTCGAGGATCGCCAGCTTCGCGACCCAGTCCAGCTCTCCCGCGAGAGAGTGAGGCGCCGACTCGAGCCGCACGAGCACCGACTCCCAGCGGGTAAGGACGTCGGCGGTCTGGTCGTCGACGTCGGCGCCGAGCCGGTCCTCGACGTGCTTGCGGGCTTGTTCGAGGTACTCCATCTGCAGCTGGACTGCCGTCATGCGTCGCCCGTCTCGCAGGGTGACCTGGTGCCGCAGCGTCGGGTCGTGCGACACCGAGCGCAACGCCGAGACCGGGCCGTCGACGGCCAGGTCGACGCCGTTCTCTGTCAGCCACCGGTCCTCGACCATGGCCAGCACCAGGGCGGTCGTGCCGAGTTTGAGGTACGTCGAGATCTCACTGAGGTTGGCGTCGCCGATGATCACGTGCAGACGGCGGTACTTCTCGGGATCCGCGTGCGGTTCGTCGCGCGTGTTGATGATCGGCCGCTTCAGGGTCGTCTCCAGACCCACCTCGACCTCGAAGAAGTCGGCCCGCTGCGACACCTGGAACCCGTGGGTCCGGCCGTCCTGCCCGATCCCGACCCTGCCCGCACCTGTCACCACCTGGCGGGAGACGAAGAACGGAGTGAGGTGCCGGACGATTTCCCCGAAAGGAGTCTGTCGCGCCATCAGGTAGTTCTCGTGGGTCCCGTAAGACGCCCCCTTGTTGTCGGTGTTGTTCTTGTACAGCTGGATGGGCGCGGCGCCCGGGATGCCCCGGGCCCGCTCGGCGGCCAGTGCCATGACGCGCTCACCCGCCTTGTCCCAGAGCACCCCGTCCAGGGGACCGGTGACCTCGGGCGAGGAGTACTCGGGATGGGCGTGGTCGACGTAGAGCCGGGCACCGTTGGTCAGGATGACGTTGGCGAGACCGAGCTCCTCTTCGGGCTCACCCGCGGCATGGTCGGACACCCCCACCTCGAACCCGCGCGCGTCCCGCAGCGGGTTCTCTTCCTCGAAGTCCCATCGTGTGGGGCGGTCCCGCCCGGGCGTGATGCCCGCGTAGCCGTTGACAACCTGGCTGGACGCGACCATCGCATTGGCCCCTGACTGCCCAGGGACCGACACCCCGTACTCGGTTTCCACCCCCATGACGCGCCGGGTGCTCATGAGGACTACAGGTACTGACCGGTGTTGGCCACGGTGTCGATGGACCGACCGGTCTCCGAGCCCTTGGTGCTGGTGACGAGCGTGCGGATGTAGACGATCCGCTCGCCCTTCTTGCCCGAGATCCGGGCCCAGTCGTCGGGGTTCGTCGTGTTGGGCAGGTCCTCGTTCTCCTTGAACTCATCGATGCAGGCGGTCATCAGGTGTTGCAGGCGGAGACCCTTTCCGCCGCTCTCGAGGAAGTCCTTGATCGCCATTTTCTTGGCCCGCGCGACGATGTTCTCGATCATCGCTCCCGAGTTGAAGTCCTTGAAGTACAGGACCTCCTTGTCACCGTTGGCGTACGTGACTTCGAGGAAGCGGTTCTCCTCGGCTTCCGTGTAGATCCGCTCGACGACGCGCTGGATCATGGCCAGCACTGTGGCCTCGCGGGACCCCCCGTGCTCGGTGAGATCGTCGGCATGCAGCGGCAGGTCGACGGTGATGTACTTGGAGAAAATGTCGCGCGCCGCCTCGGCATCTGGACGTTCGATCTTGATCTTCACGTCCAGCCGGCCGGGTCGAAGGATCGCCGGGTCGATCATGTCTTCCCGGTTGGATGCTCCGATCACGATGACGTTCTCCAGGCCCTCCACGCCGTCGATCTCGCTGAGCAGCTGCGGAACGATGGTCGTCTCGACGTCGCTGGAGACCCCGCTGCCGCGGGTCCGGAAGATCGAGTCCATCTCGTCGAAGAAGACGATGACCGGAGTCCCCTCCGATGCCTTCTCGCGCGCCCGCTGGAAGATCAGCCGGATGTGGCGCTCCGTCTCGCCCACATACTTGTTCAGCAGCTCGGGGCCCTTGATGTTGAGGAAGAAGGACCGCCCCTCCGGGCGCCCCGTGACCTCAGCGACCTTCTTTGCCAGCGAGTTGGCCACGGCTTTCGCGATCAGCGTCTTGCCGCACCCGGGCGGGCCGTAGAGCAGCACCCCCTTCGGCGGCCGCAGCTTGTGCTCCCGGAACAGGTCCTTGTGCAGGAACGGCAGCTCGACGGCATCCCGGATCTGCTCGATCTGGGCCATCAACCCGCCGATGGCGCTGTAGTCGATGTCCGGAACCTCTTCGAGGACCAGCTCCTCGACCTCGGACTTCGGGATGCGCTCGTAGACGTAGCCACTCCGCGTCTCCAGCAGCAGCGAGTCGCCGGCCTTGAGCGGGGTGTCGCGCAGCGAGTCGGCGAGCATCACGACCCGCTCGTCGTCGGTATGGCCCAGCACGAGGGCGCGTTCGCCGTCGGCAAGGAGCTCTTTGAGCATCACGACCTCGCCCTGACGCTCGAACGCCAACGCCCGGACCACGTTCAGCGCCTCGTTGAGCATCACCTCCTGTCCCCGCCGGAGGCCGGCCGTGTCGACCTCCGGCGACGCCGCCACGCGCAGCTTGCGCCCGCCGGTGAAGATGTCAAGGGTCCCGTCGTCGTGGAGTGACAGGAACACCCCGAACCCGCTCGGCGGCTGGGCGAGACGCTCGACCTCCTCCTTCAGCGCCAGAATCTGGTCACGTGCCTCGCGCAGGGTCCCGACGAGGCGGTCGTTCTGCCCCGCTGCCTGGGCCAGCGACTTCTGCGCCTCGTCAAGGCGCTCCTCGAGGGCACGCACCTGGCGGGGAGAGTCGGTCAACTTGCGACGAAGGACCCCGACCTCCTCCTCGAGGTGGCGGACCTGCGCGGTGAGCTCGGCGACCTGGGCCGCTCTCGGCTCGTCGCCCTCAGGCGTGCTTCCGCGCTGCCCTGGCACGTGCACCACCTCCCGGACGGTCGTGGGGTCCCGCCGGCCCCATCCTATGTACGACGCAAGCAGGAGCGCGGGACGTTCCCGTGTTGCGCCGCGTCGGCCTCCCGGCGCGGCCCCCGTATCCTCGGGGGGTGGACGACGAACTGCTGGTCCGGGTCGACCAGGACCTGTGCACCGGCGACGGGCTGTGCGTCCAGTACGCGCCGGAGGTCTTCGAGTTCGACGTCGACGGGCTCGCGTATGTCAAGGGCGAGGGCGGCGAGCTGCTTCTCACAGCCGGTGCCTCAGGACCCGTCCCCGCGGCGCTCGCACTCGACGTGATCGACTCCGCCAAGGAGTGTCCTGGCGAGTGCATCTATGTCGTGCGCGCATCGGATTCGTCGGTGGTCGCCGGGCCGGGTGCACCGGACTCATAGCCCTTCGAGGGCCGACGCCGACGCAGCGGCGGGGTGACCCCGTCGGCGAGTCTTCGGGCAGTGCACAGGAAGCCGGTGTGACCGATCATGCGGTGTTCCGGGCGCACAGCCAGCCCTTCCACGTGCCACCCACGCACAAGGGACTCCCAGGCGACGGGCTCCGTGAACGTCCCGTGCCCTCGCAGGCCCTCGACCGTGACGGACAGCTGGGTTGTGGTGGCGACGTAGGCGCAGAGCAGGCCCCCCGGGCGCAGCGCGCGGGATGCGGCGTCGAGCACCTCCCATGGTGCAAGCATGTCCAGGACCACCCGGTCCACGTCGGTCTCGACCAGGGCCTCGGCGAGGTCTCCGACTGTGACGGTCCAGGCCGGGTGCGGGCCGCCGAAGAAGCGCTCCACGTTCGCTGTGGCGATCTGCGCGAAGTCGGGCCGGCGCTCGTAGGAGGACAACCGCCCGCTCTCCCCTACGGCCCGCAGGAGCGACATCGACAGCGCCCCGGACCCCACCCCGGCCTCGACGACGTGTGCGCCCGGGAAAATGTCGGCAAGCTGCACGATCTGGCCGGCATCCTTGGGGTAGACGACCTGGGCACCGCGAGGCATGGACAGCACGAAATCGCTGAGAAGGGGTCGCAGGGCGAGGTACTGCGTCGAGCCGAGCGTCACGACGACGCCCTCGGGGCCGCCGATCAGAGAGTCGTGCTCGAGGATCCCCCGGTGCGTGTGGAACTGCTTGCCCGCCTCGAGGGTGATCGTGTGCATCTTTCCCTTGGGATCGGTGAGCTGGACCTGGTCCCCCGCGCGCAGCGGGCCCCGGCGGCGGTCTGCGCCGAGGGCCGTCACCGACCGACCGCCTTCGCCACGTCTTGGGCCAGGAGCACGTAGAGGCGCGCACCTTCTCGGAGCACATACTCGGCTGCGGGCTGGGCTTGCATCGCGGTCAGCAGCTGCTCACCGACCAGATCGAGGGACAGCACCGCCTCATCGCTCACGCGGCGGGCCAGCGCCCCCGCGCTCACCCAGGGGCGCCGGGCCTCCGGAGTGGCCAGGACTGCCGCCTCGCTGACGACGCCCTCGACCCTGTCCGCGCTGTCGACCACCACCACCCCACCCGCGCCCACGTCGTTCGCGCGCCGGAGCGCCTCGGCCAGCGGCGTGTCCGACGGCACGGCGATGGCCGGTCTGGCCAGCGCCGCCGCACTGATCCCGGGCAGCCGTACCGCCAGTTCCGCACGACGTAACGCAGCGGTGGCCCCGTTGTAGATGAAGACGGAGATGAGCGCGGCGAAGACCACCGAGCCGACCCCTCTGCCGCCGAAGCCGAGCAGCGGGAGAAGGCCGAGCAGCACTCCCGGGACGACCAGGACGGCGACGACGCGCCCGGACCAGGCGCTGGCGCGGGTTGCGCGGTCCGCGTCCCCCGTGAGGCGCCAGACCGCGGCCCGGAGAACCCTGCCGCCGTCGAGCGGCAGCCCGGGAAGCAGGTTGAACACCGCGACGACCGCGTTGGTCACTGTCAGCCCCTGGA
Organism: Actinomycetota bacterium; assembly: GCA_030775505.1. The sequence goes on from JALYIZ010000003.1 coordinate 5,374, forward strand.
CGACCAGGTGGGTCAACCCGCCGGAGGGAGTCAGTGGGATGCAGGCCAGCCCCACGCCGGCGAGGACAAACGAGACGGCGGGCCCCGCGGCTGCGACTGCGGACTCGCGCGCCGGCGTCTGCGGAGGCTCGGTGATCTCGGTGAAACCGGCCAGCAGGGTGATCGTGATGCTCCGGACAGGGAGCCCGTACGCCCGGGCGACGACGCAGTGCCCGATCTCGTGCAGCAGGACCGAGAGACCGAGCAGGAGGGCGAACGACGCGGCCGCCCCGTACGCGGACCGGGCGCCCACTTCGGACGTCAGCGCCGGACCGTAGCTCGCCACGATGAAGAAGGCGAACAGGAACCAGGTGGGGGCCACGAAGATCGGGACCCCCATGACGCGGCCGATCCGCACTCCGTTGGGGCTCACTGTGTGACCCTACGGCCCGGGTCTGCGAGGATCCCCGGGCTGGTGTCCGCGGTCTGGGGGTGAACGGTGCGCTGGTGCTCGTTCACCAACGTGGCTGGCGGTCCCGCGCGGCTGGGCGCCGTGAGTGGCCGCGACGACCCAGCCGGCGGCCAGGTCGGGAAGGTCCTCGATGTGGGGGCCTGGGCCCGCTCACGGCATGCCGAGACTCCCGTGGATCTGGTGGATCTGGTCGAGGCATCCGCCGCGACCCAGGAGCGGGTCACCGACCTCGTGCGGTCGGCACCCGAGGACGGCCTGGGCTGGGTGCGAGCCGAGGAGGTGCGCTATCTGGCGCCGTTGCGCTCCCCCAACTCGCTGCGCGACTTCCTGGCCTTCCGCGACCACGCGGAGCGAGGCGCCGCGCGGCGCGGGGGTGCCGTACCCGAGCCGTGGGACCGGATTCCGGTGTACTACAAGGGGAACCGCCGCTCGATCATCGGCCCCGGCGACCCCGCTCCGTGGCCCTCGTACACGGGCCAGCTTGACTACGAGTGCGAGATCGCGGCCGTTGTCGGCCGGCGCGTACGCGACGTCGCGGTCTCCGACGCCGCCGGATGCGTCTTCGGCTACACGATCATGAACGACTGGTCGGCGCGCGACGTCCAGCGCGACGAGATGGCCTGCGGACTCGGGCCAGCGAAGGCCAAGGACTTCGCCACGACCCTGGGGCCGTGGCTGGTCACCCCCGACGAGTGGTCGCCGGAGGAGGAACATGCGATGACGGTGAGCGTCGATGGTGCGGTCTGGTCGGCCGGCACCACCTCCGGGCGACGGTGGTCGTTCGCGGAGATGATCTCCTGGGCGGCGAGGGACGAAGACCTCTGGCCCACCGACGTGCTCGGCTCGGGAACCTTCGGCGGCGGTTGCGGCCTCGACCTCGACCGCTGGCTCAGGCCGGGCTCGACCGTCGTCCTGTCCGTCGAGGGCCTCGGCAGTGTGAGCAATGTCGTCTCGGCCAGGGCCGCGGGCTGAGCTCGCGTCCACAGACCGGCGTGGGACCCCCGCAATGTCCGACCCGGGGCCTAGCGTGCAACCCATGACCGCCCAGCCTGTCGCCGCCGCCGAGCCGGTCGAGCTCGGGCTGCCGGTGCTCGGCTCGCTCTCGCCCTCGCGCGCCGGCGACTTCATGACCTGCCCGCTGCTGTTCCGGTTCCGGACCATCGACCGGCTGCCCCAGGTGCCGTCCCCCGCGGCAACCCGGGGAACCGTCGTCCACGCCGTCCTCGAGCGGTTGTTCGACCTGCCCGCAGCCGAGCGCACGCTTGCCGCCGCCGAGGCGCTCGTGGAGCCGGAGTGGCAGCGGTTGCTCGCGACCGAGCCCGAGGTCGCCGGCCTGTTTGACGACCCCGACGAGCTGGCCGCCTGGCTCACCGGCGCCCGCGAGCTGCTGGACAGCTATTTCGCGCTGGAAGACCCCACGCGGCTCGAGCCGGCCCAGCGCGAGACGCCTGTGCAGGTGGTGCTGCCGGGCGGGCTGCGCCTGCGCGGGATCATCGACCGGGTGGACGTTGCCCGCAACGGGGCCATCCGCGTCGTGGACTACAAGACCGGGAGATCCCCTGGCGAAGCCTTCGAGGGCAAGGCGTTGTTCCAGATGAAGTTCTACGCCCTCGTCCTGTGGCGCCTGCACGGGAGCGTCCCCGCCATGCTGCAGCTGCTCTACCTCGGCGACCGGGAGGTCCTGCGCTACCGCCCCGATGAGGACGACCTGGTGGCCACCGAGCGCAAACTCCTCGCGCTGTGGGAGGCCATCGAACGGGCGACGCAGCTTCAGGACTTCCGCGCGCGACCGAGCAAGCTGTGCGGCTGGTGCGACCACCAGGCGTTGTGCCCGGAGTTCGGCGGGACACCCCCGCCCTTCCCGGCGGTCGTGCCCGGTCCCGACGACCCCCTACCCGGCCAGCGCCGAGCCACCCCGTAACCCCTGGGCGGCCATCCCGGCGCGCATGGCAGGGTGCTTGGGTGACGTCGCCCCAGCACAAGTCCCCAGCATGACCGCCGCCGCCGTTGAGGTGCCCGGGACGCTTGCCGTCCGAGCCGTCGACGTCCGCAAGTCCTACGGGCGGGGCGACACGGCCGTCCTCGCCCTCGCCGGGGTCAGTATCGACGTCCCACGTGGTCAGTTCCTCGCCGTCATGGGCCCGTCGGGTTCCGGCAAGTCGACACTGATGCACTGCCTGGCGGGCCTCGACACGGTGGACAGCGGACGGGTGGAGGTCGGTGGCCTCGCCCTGACCGGTCTAGGCGACCGCCAGCTGACAGCGCTGCGCCGCGACCGCGTCGGCTTCGTGTTCCAGCAGTACAACCTGCTGCCGACCCTCACCGCGAAAGAGAACATCCTGCTTCCCCTCGCGATCGCCGGGAAGGCGCCCGACGAGGTCTGGTTCGACGAGGTCGTCGCCGCCGTAGGACTCGCTGACCGGCTCAGCCACCGGCCGGCAGAGCTCTCCGGCGGTCAGCAGCAGCGCGTGGCCTGTGCGCGGGCTCTCGTGACCCGGCCCGACGTGATCTTCGCCGACGAACCCACGGGAAACCTGGACTCACGCGCCGGAGCGGAGGTGCTTGCCTTCCTGGCCCGCAGCGCGGAGGCGTTCAACCAGACCGTCGTGATGGTGACCCACGACCCGGTCGCAGCCGCCTTCTCGGGGCGGGTGGTGTTCCTGGCAGATGGCCGGGCGGTCGACGAGCTCGCGGACCCGACAGCCAAGAGGGTGCTGGACCGGATGAAACGCTTCGACGCTCCCCAGGGCACCTGATGCTGCGGGCCACGCTGCGCAGCCTGCTCGCGCGCAAGCTGCGTCTCCTGCTGTCCGGCGTCGCTGTCATCCTCGGCGTGGCCTTCGTGTCGGGAACGTTCGTCCTCACCGACTCCCTGTCGAGGGTGTTCGACCAGCTGTTCGCGACCGTCAATGCCGGGTCGGCGGTTGACGTCCGTGCGGCCGCCCTGTTCAGCTCGACCGGACGCGGTCCTGACGCGGCGCCCGAGCCGGTTCCGGAGGCCGTCCTCACCGCTGTCCGCGCCGTACCAGGGGTCGCCGAGGCTCTGGGCCAGGTTTCCGGCTACGCACAGGTCGTCGACCGGGCCGGGCGGCCCGTCGCCACGGGCGGCGCCCCGACACTTGGCGTGTCCATGGCGGGCAGCTCCCGCCAGGAGAGTCTGCGCGTCAAGCAAGGGTCCATCCCGGCCACCGACAGCGAGGTCGCGGTCGATGCGGTCACTGCGCGCCGGGTCGGGCTGCATGTAGGAGACCGCGTCACCGTGCTCCTGCACGGTCCGAGCCAGACATTCCGCGTCGCGGCCATCGTTGGCTTCGGCACCTCGGACAACCTCGCGGGCGCGAGCATCGTCGCCTTCACCACGCATGGTGCGCAGCGCTACGTGGGCATCGCAGGCGCCTACAGCAACATCAGCATCGCGGCGGCCAGCGGCGTGAGCGAGAGCGTTCTGCGCCAGCGGGTCGCTGCCGTGCTGCCGCCTGGGGTCGAAGCCGTGACCACGACGCAGAAGGTCGCGGAGACCAGCCAACAGGTCAAACAGGGCATCGGCTTCTTCTCGACGGCCCTCCTTGTCTTCGCCGGGATCTCCCTGTTCGTCGGGGCCTTCCTGATCTTCAACACCTTCACGATGCTGATCGCCCAGCGGACCCGCGAGCTGGCCCTGATGCGCGCGCTCGGCGCCAGCCGGGGCCAGGTGACTCGATCGGTGCTAGTGGAGGCCCTGGTGATCGGCGTCACCAGTTCGGCGATCGGATTCGTCCTCGGGTTGGGCATTGCCGCGGGCCTGCGTGGGCTGCTGTCCGCTCTGGGGATCACGCTCCCGAAAGGTCAAACCGTGATCGCCACCCGGACCGTGGTGGTGGCGTTCGTCGTCGGCATCGGCGTCACCTGCGTCGCCGCGTTGATTCCGGCTCGCCGCGCCGCACGCCTGTCGCCGGTCGAAGCGATGCGTGACTCCGGCCCGGCCGAAGACCGGTCTCTGCGCCGACGGGTGGTCCTCGGCTCCCTGAACCTCATGGCCGGGATCGCGCTGCTGGCCGGCGGCCTGTCGAACGGGACGCTGCCCCTGCTCGGAGTCGGCGCGATGCTGACGTTCCTCGGCGTCACCACACTGTCCCCGACGTTCGCCCGACCCGTCGTCCTGGCACTCGGGGCGCCACTGGCCCGGCTCGGCGTGCCCAGCAGGCTGGGCCGCGGGAACGCGGCGCGCAGTCCCCGCCGGACCTCGGCCACGGCCGCAGCCCTCATGGTCGGGTTGGCGCTCGTCAGCGCCGTCAGCGTGTTGGGGGCGTCGGTCAAGAGCAGCGTGCGCGCCGTCGTTGCCTCCTCGATCGGCGCCGACTTCATCATCACGCCGAAAGGGCGGGCGCCACTGAGCCTTGAAATCCCGAGGTTGCTGGCGGGCCGGCCAGGCGTCGCCACGATCGCCTCCTTCCGCGAGGGCTCCGCAAAGGCCGTCGGCAAGGCGGGTGGCGACGGACGCATCCGCATCCAGGGCGTCGAGCCGGCGTCCTTGCACCAGGTGCTGCGGCTGGCCTTCACCTCAGGCGACCCCGCCGCCCTTGCCAAGGGCCAACTGATCATGGACGCCAAGAAGGCCTCCGACGAGGGCTTCCGCGTCGGCCAGCTCGTCCCTGTGACGTGGGCGCGGACCGGCACCGTTCCCCTGGTCCTGGGCGCGCTGTTCAAGGCCAACAACCTCGCCGGCAACTTCCTGGTGTCAGACCGCGTATTCGATGCCAACACCACCCAGCCGCAGTTGGCAGCCATTCTTGTGAAGCTCTCCGACGGCGTCGCTCCTGCCGCCGGTCGCGCCACGGTGGATGCTGCGCTCGCCGCCTTTCCGTCGGCCCAGGTCCAGGATCAGGCGCAGTTCGTCCGGTCGCTGGGGTCAACGGTCGACACGCTGCTCAACGCGGTCACCTTGCTCCTCGTGCTGTCGATCGTGATCGCCGTGCTGGGCATCGTGAACACGCTGGCGCTCTCCGTCGTGGAGCGGGTCCGCGAGCTCGGCCTGCTGCGTGCCGTCGGCCTGCAACGCCGCCAGCTGCGGCGAATGATCCGGGTCGAGAGCGTCTTGATCGCCGTCTACGGGGCGGTCCTCGGCCTGGCCATCGGCACGGCCATGGGATATGCCCTCGTGACCGCGCTGCACGACCAGGGCATCACCGAGTTCCGCGTGCCATGGCGCAGCCTCCTGCTCATGATGGTCGGTGCCGGTGTCGCGGGGATACTCGCGGCCGCGCTCCCGGCCCGCCGGGCCGCCCGGCTCAGCGTCCTTGAGGCCGTCTCCAGCGCCTGACCCGTGCCGAGGCGGGCTGGATCGTGGACACTGTGACCACGCGCCCCCCGAGGAGGAACTGTGCCCGACCACGCGAACCCCACCGACCACGCTGGGACGGCCGGCTCCGCCGCCACCAGTCCCGCGGACATGGCCGTCGGCCGCGAGCTGAAGATGGACCTTCCCGAGACCTTCAGCTCCGTGGAAGAGGAGCGGGCGCACCGCAAGGTCCGGCTTGCCGCGGCCTTCCGGATGTTCTCCAAGGCTGGGCTCGACGAGGGGGTGGCCGGGCACATTACGGCACGTGACCCGGAGTTCACCGACACCTACTGGGTCAATCCGTTCGGGATGCACTTCAGCCTGATCAAACAGAGCGACCTGGTGCGGGTCAGTCATGCGGGCGAGGTCGTCGAGGGCGACCGTGCCGTCAACGCGGCGGCCGTCGCCATCCACTGCGCCGTGCACGCGGCGCGGCCCGACGTGGTCGCGGCGGCCCACGCGCACGGGCCCTACGGAAAGACCCTGTCCTCCCTCGAGATGGGTATCGAGCCGCTCACCCAGGACGCCTGTGCGTTCTACGACGACTTCGGCATTCACGACACGTACACCGGCGTGGTGCTCGACGACGAGGAGGGCAAGCGCATCGGTCACGCCCTCGGTGGCCACAAGGCTGTCATTCTGCGCAACCACGGGATGTTGACCGTCGGGGAGACCGTCGAGAGCGCCGCCTGGTGGTTCCTCACCCTCGAGCGCACGTCGCAGTCGCAGCTGATGGCCTATGCCGCGGGCACCCCGCGGCAGATCGGGCACGAGGAGGCGCTCCAGACGCGCGGCCAGATCGGCTTCGAGCTGGCGGGGTGGTTCCAATTCCAGCCCATCTGGCAGCGGATCAGCCGCGACAACCCCGACATCTACGACTAGCCAGGCCGTAACAGCGCTGCGAGGTCGCGCCGGCTGACGTCAGCGAGGCAGGCGCGTACCGCCAGGCGGGGGTGGTCCGGAAAGACGACCCCTGCAACGCTGGGTACCGCGAGCACCGCGCAGCCCGCGGCAAGTCCGCTCGCCACCCCCGCTGGGGAGTCCTCCAGCACCACGCAGCCAGTGGGTTCGACGCCCAGCCGGAAGGCGGCCGTGGTGTAGGGCAACGGATCCGGTTTGCCCCGTGGGAGCTCGTCCCCGCCGATGGCCACGTCGAACGGCCCCACCCCGTGCGCCAGGACGGCGTCGACCAGCACCCGATACGACGAGGAGACCAGGGCCATCGGCACCCCGGCTGTGCCCAGGTCCGCGAGAAGCCCTGCGACACCGGGGAGCAGCGGGAGCGGCTCGGCGAAGAGTTCGGTCATGCGGGAGAGCAGCCAGGCGCAGCTCGCGGAGACCCGTCCGGGCTCCGGGTCATACCCGTACCACTGGAGGATCAAGGGTACGGCGACGTCGAGCCTGGTCCCGACGATGCTGGCCTTCAGCTCCTCGGAGAAGCTGCCGCCCAGGCGCCGGGCCAGCTCAGTCTCGGCAACGGTCCACAGCGGCTCGCTGTCCACCAGCAGCCCGTCCATGTCCCACAGGACCGCCTGGGGGTCCGGGGTCACCGGGCCGCGAAGTACTTGGCCTCAGGGTGGTGGGCGATGATCGCGGACGTCGACTGCTCAGGCGTCAACTGGAACTCCTCGGACAGCTCCACACCGATCCGCCCCCAGTCGAGCAGCTCGGCGACCTTCGCCTGATCCTCCACGTCGGGGCAGGCGGGGTATCCCCAGGCGTAGCGCGCACCACGGTGCTGAAGCTTGAGGATCCCGGACAGATCCAGGGCATCCTCCCCCGCGAAGCCCAGCTCATCCCGGATCCGGGCATGCCAGTACTCGGCCAGCGCCTCGGTCAGCTGGACCGAGAGGCCGTGGAGCTCGAGGTAGTCGCGATAAGCGTCCTTCGCGAACAACTCCGCGGCCACCTCAGATACCCGGCGCCCCATCGTCACGACTTGGAACGCGACGACGTCCACCTCCCCCGACTCCTGCGGGCGCCAGAAGTCCGCAAGGCACAGCCGTCGGTCCCTGCGCTGCCTCGGGAAGGAGAATCGCGTTCTCTCGGCTCCCGACTCAGGGTCCAAGACGATCAGATCGTCGCCCTTGGCGACCGCAGGGAAGTACCCGTGCACGACGGCCGCCTGCATGATGCCCTCGGCCTGCACGCGCGACAACAACTCGCGCAGCCGCGGCCGCCCCTCGGCCTCGACAAGCTGCGCGTAGTCCGGACCGTCGCCACCCCGCGAGCCGCGCAGCCCCCACTGGCCGAGGAACAGCGCCCGCTCGTCGAGCCAGGACGCGTAGTCGGCGAGAGCGAGGCCCTTGGAGACCCGGCTGCCCCAGAACGGCGGAACCGGGACCGGGTTGTCCGTCGCGACGTCCGAGCGGCCGATGGCCTCGGGCTCGGGCTCGCTCGCCTGACGTGCCGCTGCGATGGCACGTGAGCGGGCATGCCTGGCCCGCCGCTCCTCGTCCTTGGCGCGGTCCGCCTCCGCCATCTCCGGTGTCTGTTCGCCACGCTTGACGGCCATCAGCTGGTCCATCAGGCGCAGCCCCTCAAAGGCGTCCCGGGCGTAACGCACATCGCCGGCGAAGACCTCAGCGAGATCCTGCTCCACATAAGCCCGGGTCAGGGCAGCTCCGCCCAGGATGACCGGGTAGTCGCCTGCGATTCCTCTGGAGTTCATCTCCAGCAGGTTCTCCTTCATGACAACTGTGGACTTCACCAGCAGACCGGACATCCCGACGACGTCAGCCCGGTGCTCGGTCGCGGCATCGAGGATGGCTCCGACCGGCTGCTTGATCCCCAGGTTCACGACCGTGTAGCCGTTATTCGACAGGATGATGTCGACGAGGTTCTTGCCGATGTCGTGCACATCGCCCTTCACCGTCGCCAGCACGATCGTGCCCTTGCCGGCAGCATCGGCCTTCTCCATGTGCGGCTCGAGGTAGGCGACGGCCGTCTTCATGACTTCCGCGCTCTGCAGGACGAACGGCAGCTGCATCTCGCCCGAGCCGAAGAGGTCGCCGACGACCTTCATCCCGTCGAGCAGCACGTCGTTGACGATGGCCAACGGGGCCAGACCTTCGCGCAGGGCCTCGTCGAGGTCGGCCTCCAGACCGTTCTTCTCACCATCGATGATGCGTCGCTTCAGGCGATCCTGCAGCGGCAGTTCCATCAGGGCCTCGAGCCGGGACTGCCCCCCTCCGTGCGCCTCGACGCCCTCGAACATCTCCAACAAGGTGGTGAGCGGGTCGTACTCCTCGCTCCGGCGGTCGTAGATGAGATCAAGCGCGCACTCGCGCTGCTCGTCGGGGATGCGGTTCACCGGCACGATCTTGGATGCGTGGACGATGGCCGACGTCAGGCCGGCCTTCTGGCACTCGTGCAGGAACACGGAGTTGAGCACGACACGGACCGCCGGCTTGAGCCCGAAGGAGATGTTGGACAGCCCGAGCGTCGTATTGACGGCGGGACGACGCTCCTTGAGCAGTCGGATCGCCTCGATAGTGGCCATCCCGTCCTTACGGCTCTCCTCTTGGCCGGTCCCCAGCGTGAACGCAAGACAGTCGACCAGGATGTCGCTCTCGCGCATCCCCCACTCGCGCACCAGGGTGTCCACCGTCCGCTCGGCGATGGCCACCTTCGCATCGGCAGTTCGCGCCTGGCCGGTCTCGTCGATGCACATGACGACCACCGCGGCGCCGTGCTCCTTCACGATGGGCATCGCGCGGCCGAAGCGGGTCTCAGGACCATCCCCGTCCTCGAAGTTCACCGAGTTCACGACGACCCGCCCGCCGATGCACTCGAGGCCGGCCTCGATCACCTGTGGCTCCGTGGAGTCGAGCATGATCGGCAGCGTCGATGCTGTCGCGAACCGGGAAGCGACCTCATGCATGTCCACGGCGCCGTTCCGGCCGACGTAGTCGACGCAGAGGTCGATCATGTTGGCGCCCTCACGGACGGCCTCGCGCGCGATGTCGACGCACTGCTCCCAATCCGCGGCGATCATCGCGTCGCGGAAGGCACGTGAGCCGTTGGTGTTGGTGCGTTCCCCGATCACCAGGACGCCGGCGTCCTGTTGGAAGGCGACCGACTGGTAGAGCGACGATGCCGCCGCCTCCACCACGGGCTCGCGACCGGGCAGAACCCGACCCCGTACTCGCTCCACCACATGCGCGAGATGTTCCGGAGTCGTCCCACAGCAGCCGCCGACAAGGCCGACCCCGTACTCGGAGACGAACCCGTCCAAGGCGCTCGCGAGCTCGGCGGGCCTCAGGGGGTACACCGCACCGTCACGCCCCAGCTCCGGCAGCCCGGCATTGGGCATCACTGACAGGGGCAGGTGCGAGTAGCGCGAGAGGTACCGAAGGTGCTCGCCCATTTCCGCCGGACCCGTGGCGCAGTTCATCCCGATGACGTCGATGCCGAGTGGTTCGAGTGCTGTGAGAGCCGCGCCGATCTCCGAGCCGAGGAGCATCGTGCCCGTGAGCTCCACGGTGACCTGGGCGATCAGGGCGACCCGGCGGCCCAACGCCGCCATCGCCCGCTGTGCTCCCACCACGGCCGCCTTGGTCTGCAGCAGGTCCTGACTCGTCTCCACCAGGACGGCATCAACGCCGCCCTCGATCATGGCCTCGCACTGCTGCTGGTAGCCGTCCCGAAGTACCGCGTAGGGAGCATGTCCGAGCGTGGGCAGCTTGGTCCCCGGGCCGACCGAGCCCAGTACCCAGCGCGGCTGGTCAGGAGTGGACCAGGCGTCAGCGGCCGCCCGCGCGATGCGGGCGCCCGCCAGGGCCGTCTCCGCGATCCGCGAGACGATGTCGTACTCCGCGAGGTTGGCGTAGTTGGAGCCGAACGTGTTGGTCTCGATGGCGTCGCAGCCGACAGCCAGGTAGGCGTCGTGGACCGACCGGACCACGTCCGGCCGGGTGACGTTGAGGATCTCGTTGCACCCCTCGTGCTCCTGGAAGTCCGCGAGGGCCAGGTCGTGCGCCTGGAGCATGGTGCCCATGGCGCCGTCCGCTACGACGACACGGGCTCGCAGCGCGGCGAGCAGGTCGGGCGGAGGGCTCGACGCTGTCTCAGGCACGCGACCCAGCCTAGCGGGGGCTCCTCCGGTGAGCCTCCGGGTTTGCCCCGCGCGGCGCCTCCCGGGGTAGGTTGGCGGCGACGCTTCAGCCTCGCAGACCACCCGCCGCGGCATCCCGCCTGCGGGGCCCGGCGCCAGGACAGGGGATCCCGTGACCAACAGCTCGGCCTACCGCACCGTCCTCGTCGGAACCGACGGGTCCGCGTCCTCCCTGCGCGCGGTCGATCGGGCCGCGGTGGTCGCCCGTGATGCCGGCGCCACCCTCCTCCTGGCAACTGCCTACCGCCCGCTCCCCTCGCGCACGGTGCACGACGCCCAGGACGCTCTGGGGAGCGAGGCCTACAAGGTTTCGGGCTCCACTCCCGCTGAGGACGTCCTCCGGGACGCGGCTGACCGCGCCAGGGGGCTGGGCGCTACAGACGTCGACACACTGGCGATCGAGGGCGACCCGGTCGACGCCCTGATCACCGTTGCCGAGCAGCGCCACGTCGACCTGGTCGTGATCGGCAACCGAGGGCTCAACAGCCTGGCCGGTCGGTTGCTGGGTTCGGTGCCCGCCAACATCAGCCACCGGGCCACTTGCGACGTCCTCATCGTCCACACCACCGGCCGCGGTGTGAAGGCCTGACGGCGTGAGGCCAAGGCAGTGATGGCACAGTCGCAGAGCCCGGACCGGTGAGCCCGCTCCCCCAGCGACCCGACGGTGTGCTGGTTCTGCGTGATCCGGTGCTCGTTGCAGCTTTTGAAGGCTGGAACGACGCCGGTGACGCGGCCACGGCGGCCGTCGAGCACCTCGAGCAGCAGTGGTCGGCGACCCCGGTGGTTGCCATCGACCCAGACGAGTACTACGACTTCCAGGTCAACCGACCGACCGTGTCACTCGTCGACGGGCTGGCTCGCCGGATCTCCTGGCCCACGACGAGGTTCGCCGTGTGCAGCCCACCGGACGCCGAGCGTGACGTCGTCCTGGTACGGGGGCTCGAGCCAAACATGAAATGGCGGGCCTTCTGCCAGGAGCTATTGGCAGTGGCAGGCGAGCTCGGCGTGCAGATGGTCGTGACGCTCGGAGCCTTGCTTGCGGACAGCCCGCACACCAGGCCGGTGCCGGTCAGCGGTACCGCCTCGGACCGAGCGACTGCCGCTGGGCTGGGTCTCGAGCACAGCAAGTACGAAGGACCGACCGGCATCGTCGGCGTATTCCAGGATGCCTGCGCGCAGGCCGGCCTGCGCGCGGTGTCCTTCTGGGCCGCCGTCCCGCACTATGTCGCGCAGCCGCCGTGTCCCAAGGCCACGATCGCGCTGCTGCGGCGCGTGGAGGACCTGCTGGATCTGCCCGTGCCCCTCGGCGACCTTCCCGAGCAGGCCCGGGCGTGGGAGCGACAGGTGGACGAGCTCGCGGCGGAGGACAGCGACGTCGCCGAATATATCTCCTCGTTGGAGGAGAGGGAGCCCGAGACGGACCTACCGGAGGCTTCCGGCGAGGCGATCGCCAAGGAGTTCGAGCGCTACCTGCGCCGTCGGGGCGACGGGCCCGGCGGCTGACTCACGAGACGGCGATCCCGAGAAGGGCGTCAAGCGCGTCGCGCACCAGCTGTGGGGCCTCCGCGTCGCGTCCTTCTGAGGCACACCAGGCGTCGACCGCGGCCAGGGCCGCAGGAGTGTCCAGGTCAGCACCGAGGGCTGCGCGGACCTTCGCGAGCAGCTGATCCCCGTCCGGTCCGGCGGCTCGATCCAGTCCGACCCGCCAGTTCCCCAGCCGGTCCTGTGCCTCGACCAGACAGTCGTGGGTCCACGCCCGGTCTTGCCGGTAGTGCCCGGCGAGCAGCGCAAGTCGCAACGCCGCCGGGTCCACGCCGGCCGCCCGGAGTCCGGAGACAAAGACCAGGTTGCCGCGCGACTTGGACATCTTCTCACCACCAAGCCCGATCATCCCGGCGTGGACGTAGGCCCGGGCGAACGGCCACGTGCCGGTCAGCACACCGGCCTCCGCAGCAGACAGTTCGTGGTGGGGGAAGGCGAGATCCGAGCCGCCACCCTGCACGTCCAGCGTCGGTCCGAGTCGGTTCAGCGCGATGGCCGCGCACTCGATGTGCCAACCGGGCCTGCCTCGCCCCAACGGCGAGTCCCAGGCAGGCTCGCCCGGTCGTGCGGCCAGCCACAGCAGGCAATCGAGTGGATCCTTCTTGCCCGGGCGTTCGGGGTCTCCACCGCGCTCGGCGGTCAAGGCCGTCATCGTCGCCACATCGAGCCTGGCCACCTCGCCGAAGTGCTCGGACGAAGCCACGGAGAAGTAGATATCGTCGCCAAATTCGCCAGCCAGCCGGTACGCCGCACCGGCATCGAGCAGTTGGCCGACCGCTGCAGCGACCTCCTCCATTGTCTCGACTGCGCCGACGTACCACGTAGGGGGAACGACCCGCAGGGCCGTCATGTCCTCTCGGAAGAGCTCGGTCTCCCGCTCGGCCACCGCGACCCAGTCCTGGCCGTCGCGTGCGGCACGCTCCAGGAGAGGATCGTCGATATCCGTCACGTTCTGCACGTACTCGACGCGCAGACCCTGGTCGAGCCAGAAACGCACCAGGATGTCGAAGGTCAGGTAGGTCGCTGCATGCCCAAGATGCGTGGCGTCGTAGGGAGTGATGCCGCAGACATAGAGACGGGCCACCTGGTGGGGCTCGATGGCGACCAGCGTCCCCTCGACGTTCCGCAGCCGGAGCACGGCCGTGCCGGTCGGGAGCGCTGGGATCGCCGGGGCCGGCCAGGACCGCATGACCGCCAGCCTAGCGAGGGGCTCCCCTTCAGAAGGGCGGCCAGGGGATCGCTGGCCAGTCCGCCGACGGCTCGGGGAAGACGCCCGTCGCGAGCAGCCGGTCGATGCGGGCCGCGGTCGCGGCGACCTCCCTCGCCGTGAGGTGCTCGCGGAGGGCCTCACCGAGCGGGCCTTCGATCTCAGCGCGCATCCGCGAGAGCACCTCGAGAGCATCGGCATCCAGCGGGGAGCCCCGCCACTGCCAGAGCAAGGTGCGTAGCTTGTCCTCGACCGAGAAGCACACGCCGTGATCCACCCCCTGCACCCGGCCATCGGGACGTGGGAGCAGGTGGCCTCCTTTGCGGTCGGCGTTGTTGACAACGGCATCGAGAACGGCCATCCGTCGCAGATCGGGGTGGTCGCTGCGCGCCAGGGCGGCCAGGTCCACTGTCTCGTCGACATCAACCCACAACTGGCACATCCCCGGTCCGAACGGGCCGTCTCGCAGCACGGTCAAGGGAACGATGTCCCAACCCGTCGACGCGGCGACGAGGTAGGTCGCAACCTCCCGCCCCGCGAGTGTCCCGTCGGGGAAGTCCCAGAGCGGTCGCTCGCCCCGGACGGGCTTGTACACGCAGGCCACCGTCCGGGCGCGGTGCGTGACACTGCAGTACAGGGTGGCGTTGGACGCGTCGATGAGCCGCCCTTCGACGGTGAGCTCCCCCGCGCTCAGTAGCACTTCCAGGTCCAACCGCACGTCACCAGTGTCGGGGCTCCTGCGCAGGTCGTCCTTCTGGGGCCTCAGCGCCGGTGGCCGTTCTGCCTCGGGCAGATGTGCCCCTCGGGGTCCAGCGGGAGCCCGCACAGCGGACAGGGTGGCCGACCGGCAGCGACGACGCGCAGAGCCCGCTTCACGAAAGCCCGCGCCATCTCCGCCGTGATGCGCACGCGAACCGCATTCGGCCCTTCCAACGTCTCAGAGAGGGGCTCAACCTCCTCGGCCTCGTTACTCTGCGTGGCCAGGGCCTCGACCACGACCTGGTGGCGCTCGCCATCCCAGGCCAGGCCCATCGTGCCCACCCGGAACTCCTCCTCGACGGGGGCGTCCAGTGGCGCCGTGTCCTCCAGCTCCCTGGGCGCGACAGCCGGCACGTCGGCGACACCGCGTCGGTGGACCTCTTCCAGGAGCTCCTCGAGGCGTTCGGCGAGGACGGCAAGCTGCACCTTCTCGAGGGCAACGGAGACCGTGCGTCCGCCCCCGCTTGCCTGCAGGTAGAACGTACGGTCGCCAGGCTGGCCGACCGTCCCCGCCACGAACCGGACCGGCGGGTCGAAGACAAACACCTGTCGAGGCACCGCAGAACCCTATGTGCCGGGGCGCCGGCGCGCGGCCCGGACCGGGCTACCTGCCCCACCGCCGACCGCCGCGTCGCTCCCCACGCGGCTCCGCCTGGCCCCACGGCCCCGCTTGGGCGGCACGAGGTCATCGACCGAGCCGCCCGTGTCGTTGAGGCGGAGCACGAACGCGCGCAGCTCGGCGTATCGGATCACCGTCACCGAGCACGGGTCGACAGCGATCCGCTGGAACTGGTCGAGATGCAGCCCCAGGGCGTCGGCAACGACCGCCTTGATCACATCCCCGTGCGAGCAGGCCAGCCAGGTGGCATCGGGACCGAGTCGCGCGTTCCAGTCGCGCACCGCCGCTACCGCCCGGTTCTGGATGTCCCGCAGGGCTTCCCCGTCCGGGCCAGGGAAGACCACGGCAGACGGGTGCGCCTGGACGACCTTCCACAGGGGATCCTTGGCCAGCTCCTTGAGCGCCCGTCCCGTCCAGTCCCCGTACCGGCACTCTCCGAGCCGATCGTCGACCTGAACCTTGGCGACGCGCCCCTGGGCCACCGCACCCGCAGTGTCCAGGCAGCGGTCGAGCGGACTGGAGACGATGGCTGCGAGCCCGACCGGGCGCAAGCGCTCGGCGAGCGACGCCGCCTGCGCCCTTCCTCGGTCATCGAGGTGCAGGCCGGGCGTCCAGCCGGCGAGGACGGGCCCGGTGAGGTGGGTGAGGCCATGCCGGACGAGCAGGACGGTGGTCACGGTGCCTCCTCGCCGGTCGATGCCGTGTGGTGAGCACGACCCTACGTGGCGGCAGGGACCGCGCCGCAGGTGTCGAAGCGTTCAGACAACGCCAGAACGGCAGACGCGTGCCAACGCGTCCTGCTCGTGCCCGCCTGAAGGAGCTTCTGTGCCCGCCGCCTCCCCACATCGCCCAGCGTCGCGCCGGCCCGCCGTCGCCGTCGCTGCCTCCGTCGTCATCGCGGGCTGTCTCGGCGTCGTCGCGGCCACGCCGTCCTTGGCCGCCAAGAGCTCCACGTCGGGTGTGTTCGCCTTCAGCCACAGCGTCCAGGTCGACCCTCAGCGGCTGGGTAGCGAGCCCATCATCAAGGCCGACCCGAGCGGGGGGTTGTACGCCTCTTCGATCATCGGGTTCTCCAACTCGGTGTCGTTCTTGTGGAAGTCGCGCGACCACGGGACACAGTGGGACCTCGTCCACGCTCTGCCCAACCTGGCGCCGGCGCAGCGACCGACCGCGACCCACGGGGGCGGCGACTCCGAGATCGTGATCGGCCCCAAGGTGAAGGGCCAGCCCGGCTACACCGTCAGCTTCTACGACCTGGAGAGCCTCGCCGACATTGGCGTGGCAACCAGCTTCGACAGTGGCCGCACGTTCTCGGCCCAATCGACCAACGCCCTCGCCGGCGACACGGTGGGCACGGACCGTCAGTGGGGTCAGCTGTGGCGCGACCCGCAGGGCAGAGACCACCTGTTCCTCGTCTACAACGCCACCGCCTCCAACAACGGCAAAGGCACGATCCTGCGTGAGTCGCTCGACTACGGCAAGACGTGGAAGGACCTCGGTGACGGCGGAACACTGAATGGCGTGTTCAACTCCGGCGCCCTCGGCCAACTGCGCGTGGACAAGGCCGGAGACCTGTTCTTCACCAGCGAGAACTCCCCGTCGGTCAACCTCGTTCGCGGCCTGCGCCAGCCGGACGGGACCTACCGGTTCTCTTCGACGACGGTGAGCAACGAGGCCGGCACCAACACCCGCCAGCTGTTCATCACGTCAGCCCTGGACAGCGCCGGGAACATCTACGTCGCGTGGTCCCGCAGCGAGGCCCACAGCACCGATGTCGGCACCTACGTCGCGGTGTCGACCGACAGGGGCACGTCCTTCCGGGCACCGGTCCGGGTCAACGCCCCAGGCTTCCGCAATGGCAACTTCCCGTGGGTCATCGCGGGTGATCCAGGCCGCGTGTCGGTCGTCTACTACGGCACCAAGACCAAAGGCGACAGCACGCACAACTTCGGTCCCTGGTACGTCATGTCCACCCAGAGCGTGGACTTCCTCAGCAAGCACCCACACCTGGCCTACGCGCAGGTCAGTGAGCATCCCAGCCACACCAACCCCATCTGCCTGTCCGGACTGGGCTGCACGGCCGGCTCGGGCCAGGACCGAAACCTCGGCGACTTCTTCCAAGTGGACATGGACCCGACAGATGGCTCGACCGTTGTCCTGTGGGCCGACACCGCGAATCAGTACGGTGCATTGGCGGGCAGCCCCCTCAACACCTACGCCCGCCAGGTGGGGGGCGCGTCGCTGCTGAAGGGCAAAACCGTCCGCCCCTCCCCCGAGCTGACCCAGCGCGGCAACCAGGTCACCGACGTCGCCGGTGACGCCCGCCCGTTCGGAGAGGGCCCGAACAACCCCAACCTCGACCTGCGGCAGGTGCGCGTCGCCGACCACGGGGACACCATCACGATCACGGCGAAGCTCGCCGCGGGCAGTCTCACCGGGATGATCGACCCGACGCAGGGACCCTCCGCCAGCGTCGTCGTGTCGTGGTGGGCGGGTCAGCAGAACGCGGACAACAAGGACCTGGGCCAGGTTCACTTCGTGGCCATGCAGACGTCGGGTGCCGCGCCGGTCTTCTACGGCGGCTCACCGACCTACGCGAACGGCTCGAGCGGAACGTCCCGCTTCGCGGAGTTCGTCCCGGGGCCGTCAGCCCAACCGGTGACCGGCTCCATGGATGGCGGCACCATCACCTGGACGATCAGCAAGGCCGCTGCCGGACTAGGCGGTGCCTACGCCCCCACCAAGCTGTTCAGCGTGACGGGCACGACCCTTCAGGGCAGCCCGATGTACCTCTACAACGCGGCAGAGCAGCAGGTCGACGCCACGCCGCCCTTCACCTTCACCGCGAAGTAGCTCCGGCTAGGCAGCGCGTCGCCGACGGTCAGTAGCCAGGACCAGTCCGGCAAGACCGATGCGGTAGACCAGCACACCCGTTTGGGCCCGGGCCGGGCGGCGCAGGCGCCAACGCCCAACGGCCGCCGCAGTGGCGGCAGCCGCCGGAGCTCCCAGGGCCACCTGGGGCGCGAGCCGCCGGAGCGTGACATTGTCAGCACGCGCCAGGGTGAGCAGGGCCGCCCCGGCGCTGACCGGTAGTCCCATCACAAGCGAGAAGCGCATGGCCGTGCCCCGCTCGACGTTGCACACACGAAGTCCGCTGACCGTTGCGGCCGCCCGCGAGACGCCCGGCGCCAACGCTGCCACCTGGAGAATGCTGGCCGTGAGCGCGGCGGGCAATGTCACGGTGTCGTGCCGCTGAGGGCGCCGGTCGGCCACCCACAACCCCAGCCCGGCTGTGGCCAACAGGGCGGCGACCTGCCTGGGCTGCCCCATCCGCCGCTCGACCAGGTCGCCGCTGAGCGCGCCCGCGACTGCCGCTGGCAGCGACGTCAGAGCGAGAATGACCAACTCCCGGCGGCCTCCGCGGCTCGCGACCGTTCGCCGCAGGTCGCCGCCTCCTGCCCAGCCAAGCCCGACGCAGGATCCGGCGTGCAGGGCGGCCGCGAGCGTCGTGCGATCTGGCGCCGGCTCCCACCGAAGCAGCCACGGCAGCAGAGAAAGGTGAGCCGAGGAGGAGACCGGGACGGCCTCGGTCAGCCCCTGAACGGCCCCGAGCGCCAGCGCCCGCCCTGCGCCGTTCAGTCGCCGACGCCGGCGAGCTCTAGGGCTTCGACCGCGGTCCGCAGCGTGGCCAACCGCTCGTCGAGGCTCCCCACATAGGTACTCAGCGAGAGCGTGGTCACGCCGCTGGCCGCGAAAGCCTGCATCTTCTCGGCGATGCGCTCCTTGCTGCCGAGCAGTGACGTGCTGTCAATGAACTCGAAGGGCACGGCGGCGGCCGCACCCGCGTAGTCGCGGGCGAGGTAGCGATCCTGGATGTCCTTCGCTTGCTGCTCGTAGCCCATCCGGCTGGCAAGCTGGTTGTAGAAGTTCTTCTCCCGGCTACCCATCCCGCCGATGTAGAGGGCTGCGTACGAGCGGACCGGCTCGGCGCATGCACCCACGTCGTCACCCACGATGATGGGCAGGCTGGGGACGACGTCGAATCCAGCCAACGTCTTGCCCGACAGGGCGCGACCCGCCTCGATGGAGGCCAGCGACTCCTTCGCGTACTCCGCGGAGTAGAAGATGGCCAGCCATCCGTCGAAGAGCTCCCCGCACAGCTCGAGGTTCTTCGGCCCCACTGCAGCCAGGTACATCGGGATGTACTCACGGGCCGGGTGCACCGTCAGCTGCAGGGCCTTGCCTGGGCCCTCCGGCAGCGGCAGGGTGTAGTGCTCGCCCGCATACCGGACCTTCTCGCGCCGGAGGGCCATGCGCACGATGTCGGTGTACTCGCGGGTGCGGCCAAGAGGCTTGTCGAAGCGCACGCCGTGCCAGCCCTCCGATACCTGCGGCCCCGACACACCGAGCCCCAGGCGGAAGCGGCCACCGGACAGCGTGTCCAGTGTCGCCGCCGTCATCGCCGTCAACGCCGGGCTCCGTCCCGGAATCTGGAAGATGGCCGAGCCGACGTCGATGCGCTCGGTCTGTGCTGCCACCCACGCCAGGACGGAGGCAGCGTCAGAGCCGTAGGCCTCAGCGGCCCAGCACACCGCATACCCGAGCCGGTCCGCTTCGCGGGCCAACGCGAGGTTGTCCGCGTCGTTGCCCGCGCCCCAGTACCCCAGATTCAAACCAAGACGCATGTGGCGCTCCTTCAGTTGGATCTGCCGAACGGTAGCGTCACGCTTCGTGAAGCAGCGTCACCTCGGCCGTAGCGGCCTCATCGTCTCCCGGCTGGCCCTCGGCACCATGACGTGGGGTCGGGACACCGACGAGGACGACGCCGCTGCCCAGCTCGTTGCCTTCCGGGACGCGGGCGGGACGCTGGTGGACACCGCAGACGTCTACGTCGACGGGGAGAGCGAACGAGTCCTGGGGCGCCTGCTCACCGATGTTGTCCCCCGCTCCGAGCTCCTCGTCGCCACGAAGGCATGTGGGACCACCGGGCCCGGTCCCATGGGCCGGGGGTCCTCCCGTGGTCACCTGCTGTCTGCCCTGGATGCCTCGCTTCGGCGCCTGCAGACCGACTACGTGGACCTCTGGCAGCTGCATGCCTGGGATCCGGTGACGCCGTGGGAAGAGGCCATGGCGGCGTTGGACACGGCCGTGGCCACCGGGCGCGTGCGCTATGCCGGAGTGTCGAACTACTGCGGGTGGCAGACGGGTGCGACCGCCGCATGGCAGCGCGCGGTGCCCGGCCGCGCGCCCCTGGTGGCCAACCAGATCGAGTACTCGCTGCTTCAGCGCGGCGCCGAGCGCGAGGTCGTGCCCGCCTGCGCTGAGCTGGGGGTCGGGATCTTGCCCTGGTCCCCGCTCGGCCGTGGAGTCCTGTCAGGCAAATACCGATCTGGCGCCCCAGCGGACAGCCGGGGGGCCAGCGAGGTGTTCAAGGGCTTCATCGAGCCGTTCCTGACGGATCGATCGCGCTCGATCGTGGACGCGGTCGTCACCGCGGCGGACGGCCTGGGGGTCTCGCCGGTCGCGCTTTCGCTGGCTTGGGTACGTGACCGACCCGGTGTCGTTGCGCCCATTGTCGGCGCCCGCACCGCAGCGCAACTGCAGGGCTCACTCGCCGCCGAGGCGCTCACCCTGCCTGAGGAGATCCGTTCAGCGCTCGACGACGTCTCCGCCCCT
The DNA here is from genome assembly GCA_030775505.1 of Actinomycetota bacterium. Next base: position 26,061 of record JALYIZ010000003.1, read on the forward strand.
CGGATCGGATACCCGGAGACGATGCCCCGCTGGAGCTCCGAGGACATCGAGGATGTCCCGCGCTAGCGACGCCGCCATTGTGGCCCGAAGCGCTTTCCTGGCACTATCTGCCGCGTGAAGGGGTACGAGTACCGGGCCGTGCAGTTGCCGGCGGACGCCACTCGACAGCAGACCCACGACATGTTGGTGATCCACGCCGAGTTCGGCGACTGGGAGTTGGCCCGCCATCAGGTCTGGCCCGACGGGCGGCGTAAGGTCACGGTGCGCCGCCGCATCACCGCCGAGCAGCTCCCACCACTACCGAGTTGATCCTCAGCTGCCCTCGAGGAAACGGTCGAGGACCCGCGCCCCGAAGGTGAGTGCGTCCAACGGCACGCGCTCGTCGATCCCGTGGAACATGCCGGAGAAGTCGAGGTCAGCTGGTAGCCGGAGAGGGGCGAAGCCGAAGCAGCGCATGCCCAGCTGGCTGAACGACTTCGCGTCGGTGCCGCCGGAGAGCGTGTACGGGACGGTGCGTGCGCCGGGGTCCTCGGCGAGAAGCGCCGACGTCATGGCGGCCACGAGTGGCCCGTCGAAGTCGGTCTCCAGGGCAATGTCGTAGTGCACGTATTCGCGCGTGATGCCCGCGCCGAGGGCATCGTCGATCTCCCGCTCCCATGCGTCCGCGAACCCAGGCAGGAATCGACCATCGACCATGGCGGAGGCACTTCCTGGGATCACGTTGTGCTTGTAGCCAGCGTCGAGCATCGTTGGGTTCGCGGTGTTGCGCAGGGTCGCCCCCACAACGCGCGAGAGCGGGCCCAGTTTGGCCACCGTGGCCGCCATGTCCTCGGGGTCGAGCTCAAGGCCGAAGGCCTGACTGACCTCATCGAGGAACGATCGCACCGTTTTCGTGACATGGATGGGGAACTCGTAGCGACCGAGCCGGGCGACTGCTTCGCACAACCGTGTGACCGCATTGTCCGTGGACATCATCGAGCCGTGGCCCGGGACGCCGTGGGCGGTGATGCGCATCCAAGCGATGCCCTTCTCCGCGGTTTCGATGAGGTACAGACGTAGGTCATCGCGCACGGTCAGGGAGAAGCCCCCCACCTCACTGACGGCCTCGGTGCAGCCGTCGAAGAGCCGGGCCTGGTTCTGAACGAGCCATTGCGCCCCGAAGACCCCGCCCGCCTCCTCATCGGCGACGAAGGCCACCACCACGTCGCGGGGTGGCCGCCGGCCCGTCAGCATCCTGTGCCGCAGGACGCACAAGATCATCGCGTTCATGTCGTGCATGTCCACCGCGCCCCGACCCCAGAGGCAGCCGTTGGCGATCTCTCCCGCGAACGGGTCGTACGTCCACTCCTTGGGCTCCGCCGGCACGACATCGAGGTGGCCATGCAGGAGCAGGGCGTCACGGCTGGGGTCTGTCCCTTCGATGCGAGCCACGACGCTGGTTCGGTGGGGCGCGGGCTCGAAGATCTCGACCTGGACCCCCACGTCACTGAGCAGCCCTGCGACATGCTCGGCGGCGGCCCTCTCGCCCGGTCCGCGCCCCGTCCCGTCGTTCACGCTGGCGAACCGGATCAGGTCCCGGCAGATGCCGACGACCTCTTCATCCGCGCCGGGCATGGCCTGCTCCCTCCGCCGTTGCGAGAGTGCTGACCTGCAATCGGCAGGCCGGTCTCTTGTATAGTCTCCCGCGCCGGGAAGCTCTCCCGACAACCCGGTCCGGGTGGCGGAATTGGCAGACGCGCCAGCTTGAGGTGCTGGTTCCCTTTACGGGGAATGGGGGTTCAAGTCCCCCCTCGGACACGATCTTTCACACATGGACCGCCAGGACTGGCTTGGGCTTGCACGATGCGTTCCGCCGGCTGGTAGGTCAGACGAAGTCCGAGTTGGGCGTAGACGGCCGCCCGGTCGTGCGGGTCGGCGCCGTCGAGCGTCTCCATGATCCCGGCGAGCTGCTCCACGAAGCTCCGGATCTGGGCTTGGCTCATCCGCTCGTTCCCGGTGACCCGGCGCAGCGCAGCCTCGGCGCGCTGGCGATCGGCCTGGACTTCGGCGATCCACTCCCCCACGACCGCGGCATCGACGTCGGCGTCGAGGGCAGTTCGGTACTTCACCAGTCGGGCGTCGCACTGCTGCAGCGTCTGCCGAGCGGCTTCACGAAGGGCCTCAACGCTCGGGTCCTCGTCCGCGGCGGACATTGCCTCGACCGTGGCCTCGACCTTGGTCGGGGAGAAGACGTCTGCCAGCCAGCGGTCCAGTGGGGCGACGATCTGAGCCTCGCGGACGTAGACGGTCTTGGGGTGGTCGCTGCGGGAGCCGACGGCGTACTCGGCTGGCATCGAGCAGCGGTAGTGCGGTCGGCCGTTGTTCCAGTTGCCTTGCATGCGACGGCCACACAGTCCGCAGTGGACGAGCCCTCTGAGGAGGTACGGGTTGCGGGCGCTTGAGCGGGGCATGCGCTCAGGGGAACGCTGACTGGCAGGGGTGAGCATGATGCGGGCCTGCTCGAAGACCTCGGGGCTGATCAGTGCTTCGTGCACGACCTCCGGTGACCAGATCCAGTCACCCTGGGCGTTCCAGCGCATCCGGGTCTCATGCCCCTGAGCCACGTCCTCGACGTCGATAAGGATGGGACTGCCCAGACTTTGGTTGACACCTGACCTGTGAGGATCTTCCTCACTGGAAGGATGTCGATCATGCCCAAGCCCTATCCCAAGGAGTTCCGCGACGATGTCGTGGCGGTTGCCCGTAAGGG
>JALYIZ010000004.1 GCA_030775505.1 Actinomycetota bacterium
CGCCACCGTCACCGCTCAGGGCCTCAACTCCCGGCAGACACGACGGACGCGAGGTGGGGACTTCCAACTGGCCACCAGTGGGGACTTTCGTTGGCCATCAGTGGCGACTTTCACATGGCCACGGACACACCCGACCGGCCAGCATCTCTCGCCCTGTCCCTGGTCTGGTTGGAGCAAGCACTGATGAGCATGCAACGCATCCCGGCTCACCGTCGAGTCATCATCGGCGTTGATACCACAAGCACGTCCATGTCGCTGTCGCCATCGATGATCTCGGTGTCCTGCTCGGCACGCGGTCCTTCGCCGCTGACTCTGGCGGCTACCTCGAACTGATCGACTGGGCGGTCGCCTTCGGCGGCAAGCCGACCTTCGGGATCGAGGGCACGGGTTCCTACGGAGCCGGCCTGGCCAGTGCGGTCCGTCGTCGCGACATCGGCACCATCGAGGTCGTGCGCACCGACCGGCGCGATCGGCGCCTGCGCGGCAAGTCCGACACCATCGATGCTGAGAACGCGGCCCGCGCCGTTCTGGCTGGGCAGGCCACGGCCGTCCCAAAGAGCGCCGACGGCACGGTCGAGATGATCCGCCAGGTCAAGGTCGCCAAGGACATCGCCGTGAAGGCACGCACGTCAGCGATGATCAGCCTTAAGCAGGTCCTCGTGAACGCGCCAACCGAGCTTCGGGAGGAGCTGCAGCCCCTCACGAAGATGGCCTTGATCAATCGGTGCGCTGGCCTACGGCCCGGCCCGGTCACGACCGTCCTGGCGTCGTCGAAGTACACGCTGCGCGCCATCGCCCGTCGCTGGCAGCAGTTGAACGCCGAGATCAGTGCTCACGAGAAGGTTTTGGCCGCACTGACCACCCTCGCAGCCCCCGATCTGTCCGCCGCCTTCGCCGTCGGGCCCGACACCGCCACGGAGATGCTCATCGTCGCCGGCGATAACCCCGACCGGATCCGCTCCGAGCCTGCCTTTGCCAAGCTCTGCGGTGTCGCTCCGATCCCGGCTTCCTCGGGCATGACCACACGGCATCGGCTCAACCGGGGGGGACACCGCCAAGCGAACGCGGCCCTCTACCGGGTCGTCATCGTCCGCATGCAGCATCACGAACCCACCAAGGCCTACGTCGCCCGACGCACCGCGGAGGGCAAGACGAAAGCCGAGATAATCCGATGCCTCAAGCGTCTTCTCGCCCGCGAACTCTGGAGCGCGATGCGACCTCTCCGGGCCGTGGAAACCGCAACTCCTCGAGCCGCTTGACGGATATAGGAGCATCAACGCCCTGATGGAGAGCGTGATCGGGCTGTACAAGACCGAGTGCATCCGCACGACCGTCTTCCACGCCGGCGCCTACCGGAACCTGGCCGACGTCGAGTGGGCGACGGCCGGCTGGGTCGACTGGTACAACAACAGGCGGCTCCACAGCAGCCTCGGCTACGACAGCCCCGACGAGGTCGAGCAAGCCCACTACGCGGCCCTCAACCGAGAGCCGAGCCCCGTATGAGAGCGGCAGAGAACTTGGGGCGCTTCAGTTGTCCATTCCGTCGGCGCAGGATTTAGGCCTGCGGCCGTCCGATGTTTCCGGTGTGGTCCGCCTGATCGTCGCCGTTCCGGTCCCATATCGGTCCCACCGATGCCAAGACAGTCCCGATGCGCGTTGGGGTGGCGCGGGAGCGTCGCAACCGGCCAGTGCGCGTCAGTAGCCGGCAATCGCGAGCCGCAACGGGTCGAGATCAGTTATGACCATTCTCATGACTCTCGCCCACGCCACGCCTTCGCCCTTTGGGGGCGATCGACAGGATGCATATGCCCGATCACGGCGTTAGCTGGCGACGAGTTGCTGCACTCGCTGGAACGACACGCCTAACATCTCAGCCGCGTCGCGCAGGCTCACGTTCGACGCGGCAAGGTCGCGGGCTGCGGTACTGGTTGCCTCGATCGCTTCGCTCTCGATCTCGGCGAGCCGGTCACGGGCCTGCCGTGCGCGGGTCACCTCGGCGCCGAGGTCGCCGGGCAGGTCGAAGGCGAACTCGACGCCAAACTCGGCCGGGTCGGTGACGGCGGAATCTGGGTAGTCGCCCATCAGGGTGATGACCTCGCGCACCGAACGGCGAAGCCCGGCGAGGCTACGGGAGTGGGTGTGCGCGCCGGGTAGCGCTCGGACGTCGGCCAGCCACTGGTCACTCTCACGGGTCACCACGACCTGGTAGGTGGTCATCGCAGCCATCCCTTTCCAAACGCCGGTTCGAGGTCGGCTTCGATCTTGCGCAGCGTCCCGATTGGGATGTCTGCGGCGTGCTGGGCGACGGTGGTGTCGACCTGGCCGATGGTGCCGTCGGACCGGGTATAGCTGGCCCGGTACCGACGGTGGGAGCCCACCTGGCGGATCTTCACCCCACCGCGACGTTCGATTGCCGCGTTGACCTCGCGCGCCTTCACAGCATAAGTCTAGTCGCTAGACGGTCAAGTGTCAATCAGATAGACAGTTATGTGACGAAGGTGGTAGGTCCTCGGGCGGCGGCTCTCAGTGACACGCGTTCCCTACCGCTGGCCTCGCCGCGCCTGTGGGGTTGTCGGCGCCGAAATCGTCCTCCGTCACTTGAATCGGCGAGAGTCGTCGTTGGCGGACAGCCCAGTGGGGTGCCAGACGTCTGACGGAGCTCTGCCTGCGGTGATTGGGCGGTTGGTGTGCGGAAAGATGATCAACTATGGGTTTCCGTCTGCTCTATTTGATCTTCAGTCGTGTGCGGCTGGCTGGTCTTGTTGGGTCGTTCGTCGGCATCGAAGGACGTCGAGTTGCTGGTGTTGCGCCATGAGGTGGCTGTTCTGCGCCGGACCCGGCCGGCGCCGTGGATGGACTGGGCTGACCGGGCGGTGCTGGCCGCGTTGATCAGGCGGTTCCCAGGACGCTGTGCGCGCATCGGCTGGTCCCCCCGGGAACGGTGCTGGGGTGGCACCGTCGGTGGGTGAGGCGGAAGTGGACCTACCCCAACCGGACGGGCCGCCCGCCGGTGAGCGCCGAGATCGTCGACCTGATCACCCGGCTGGCCACCGAGAACAAGACGTGGGGGTATCGAGTTCTCCGCGGCAGAAGCGGATGGATATCGTTCGTCAACTTTAGGTTGACCGTTCGGCATTGTCAGCGTAGCGTTGACGTGTGCGGGTGACGGACTCGGCCTTCAAGCACGGCATCGCTGAAGCAGACATTCTGCACGCCTACAAGAACGCCGTCCGTCTGGTGGAGATCGAGCAGTACGGCGAGGACCGGCTCATCGTGATCGGTCCAGATCAGGGAGGCAACTGGTTGGAGTTGGTGGCCATGCCCGCCGATGACGCCAACCGAATCATCCACGCAGACCGGCTCCGCCCGAAGTTCTACGAGTTCCTGAAGTGAGGTGATCTGAGATGGCAACCACGAACATCAACGACCTCGAGACCACGCTCGACGACCTCGACCCCTCGACGGTCGCTGCGCGCGACGCGGTGCACTTTCGCCGCATCATCTCGGCAGCCGAGGGTGTTGCCCGCGCTGATCGGGAACTGCACGAGGCCGTCCGGGCCGCCCGCGAGGCCGGGGATTCCTGGCTGAGCATCGGTATGGCCTTGGGCGTCACGAAGCAGGCCGCTCAAAAGCGCTTCCGACGCTGACTGCGAGGCTAGCCCGTGCCTCAACGGCCCACCGCTACATCCATGAAGATCACCCGCATATCAAGCAAAGTCGGACGTTCGCATGTAGTTGGGCCGGTCGCGCGGCCCCTCCTGGCAGTCCGAGAACTGCCTGGGCGCGGGCGGGCGCCATCCCGTGGGTGGTGGCGGTCAGGCCCTGGGGGCCCGCGCGGGCTGCCGGCGAGGCTGGACATCACATCGTGAGCGCCGTACAGTTGTCCGGACAGTGTGGGAGGTGGTCATGGCAGCGACAGCGCGGCTGGAGTTCCGGTTGCCGGATGACAGCAAGGCTCGGATGGAACGCGCGGCCGAGATCTCGCGGGTGCCGCTGAGCGACTTCGTCCGTACGGCAGCGGAGGAGCGTGCTGACGAGATCCTGCGCGAGCACGACGCGACCCTCACCGTGCCGGCGGGGTTCTTCGACAAGCTGCTCGCTGAGCTGGACCAGCCCGCGGAGCCGAACGCAGCTCTGAAGGCGGCGTTTCGGCGGCACCGCGAGGTCGTCACGCGCGGGTGAGGTTCACCTCCGTCCCGTTGGACCAGGCTCACGACACGACGGCGTTTCGGTGCGGCGAGGACTCGCTGGACTCGTGGCTGGTTGAGCACGCTCACAACGACATCCGCCGCGGAACGGCCCGCGTGTGGATCTGGCGCGAGGCGACCGGCCGGGTTGTTGCCTACTACTCGCTCTCGGCGAGCAAGGTCAGCCGCGAGGACGTGCCCACCAAGATGGGACGCGGCGGCCCCATCGAGATCCCGGCGGTGCTTGTCGGACGGCTCGCCCTGGACCGCTCGCTGCACGGCCAGAACCTCGGAGAGGTCTTGCTAGCGGATGCGCTGTCCCGCATCGTCGACGCGACGCGCACGGTCGGCGCCCGGCTCGTCGTCGTCGACGCGCTGCACGAGAAGGCCGCGGTCTTCTATGAGCGGTACGGGTTCCGACGCGTTCCCGGCAGCCTTCGCCTCGTGCAGAAGGTCGCCGACATCGCCGCCGGCAACGACGGCTGAACGCCCAGCACCGCCGCAATAGCCAGCGCCGGCCCTCAGCCGAGCGCCCACTCCCCCTCGACGGTCCATGTGCTTATGGTGCGAGTCCCCCCACCGGTAAGGGTGACGTAGGAGACTTGATCGGTCGCCCGGTTCCTCACGCTGGCGAGCGGCACCTGTCCGCTCATACACAAAACGTGTTAGGCTATCCGTGTGACGACGAGTGGTGAGTTGCTTCGTGACGCCAGGAAGCGCTCCGGGTTGTCGCAGACCGACCTCGCCCGCCGTTGCGGCGTCGCTCAAAGCGTGGTGAGTGCCTACGAAGCTGACAGGCGCCAACCCGCGTTGCCGACACTGGCGAAGTTGGTCGAGGCGACCGGTCACACTTTGTCTATCGGCCTGGAGCGCAGCGATCCGTCGGTACGCGGACTGCCCGATAGCCCGCTGGGCCGTCGGCTCCGCCAGCACCGCCAGGCGCTGCTCGACGCCGTCGCCGCCGCAGGCGGCAGCAACGTGCGCGTGTTCGGCAGCGTGGCGCGCGGCGAGGACCGCCCCGACAGCGATTACGACCTACTTGTTGACCTGCCGGAGGACACCAGCCTGATCGCCCTGCTGGCCCTCGAAGGCGCCTTGGAACGCATCCTCAAAACCAAGGTCGATCTTGCGACCCCAGCAGACCTGAAACCGGCGGTGCGCGCCGAGGCGCTGTCGGACGCAGTCGCGATATGAGCCGCCGCGACCCCGAGCGCCTCCAAGACATCCTGGACGCCATCGAGGCGATCAATGGTCATGTGGCCCGCGGTGACCTGTCCGACGGTCTGATCTTCGACGCCGTCCGGGTCCGCTTGATCGAGATCGGCGAGGCCATCAAGGCCATCGCGCCGGAGCTTCTGAGCAACGAGCCGAGCCAGCCGTGGAGCGAGATCGCGCGGATGCGGGACCGGCTGGCGCATCGCTACTTCGACACCACCCATAGCCGGGTGGCCAGCGTCGTCACGCACGACCTCGAACCTCTTCAAGCTGCCGTGCAGCGATTGCGGGGCCGACTCCCTTCCGTCGAGTAGCGCCTCCACTCCGGGGATGCAGCGCCGAAAGCGCCGCCTCCCGCGGCGGCCCCGTCGATAGCGGCGCCTCACAGGTCAGCGAAGAAGGCCGGATCCTGGCGGTTGGCGACCGGTCCCTACTGGCTTTGGATCAGGCGGACTGCGGCAACTCGAGCTTTGCCGGGGGCTGACGCTCTCCGTCGTCGATTGTCACGGTCAACGGCCCGTGCTCCGAGGTTCCGGCAGGTAGCCGGACACGATTCGTCGTAGGGGCCGAGTCGGCAGTGCATGAGTCAGCGCGTTCGGTGCGACGCAACGTGACCTTGACCTGGTGAGCCGCTTGGCGCTCGAGCTTCACCGGGCGGAGCGGGCAGGATCCGCTGCTCCAGGTAGTCACGGAGATGCTCCCTGCCCTCGCCCAGGCCGCTGCAGCCCGCGGGTCACCGCGCACGTCGTTGACGGTGATTGCCCCCAACGGCACTCCTTGCATCTCGTTCGTACCGATGCTTGTTGGCGGTGAGCAAGCCGTCAGTGCAGGCAGCAGGAGCAGGGGTAGCCATCTCAGGTCCATGAAAGGCAGCATGACTGCCAACCTTTCCCTCGTCAGCGGATAGGGCCGGCTACCCCTCCGGCCGACGGTAGCCGGCTATCTGCGCCGGTAGACATCGGCCCGGTGGTCGATGCTGACGATGGTCACGACTTGTTGATCCTCCCCGATCCGATAGAGCACGCGGAAGTCACCGCGTCGGGCCGAGTGAACGCCGGCGAGCTCGAGGGTCAGCTCATGCCCCACGCGGCGAGGATTGTCCACCAGTCCGCCGTAGATGAACTCGACTACGGCCGTAGCGACCTTCTCAGGTAGCTTCGCCAGGTCGCGCTGTGCTGATACAGACCACGACATCGTGAAGGGCTCTTGCATCAGCGATCGCGCTTGATGAGCGCGAGCGCCTCGCCCTTCGTCAACGCCTGAACCTTGCCGGACTCGATGTCAGACTGGCCCTGCCGGACGCGACGCATGAGCTTTGGGTCGGACAGGACCGACAGCGTCTCTTCGAGTCCCTCGAGATCTTCGATGTTGAGGACGATGGCAGCGGGGCGTCCGTGCTTGGTGATCACGACCCGGCCGTGCTCGCGCTCGAGGCGCTCCACGACTTCGGACAGGCGGTTCTTCACGTCGGCCAGCGGCATGTGCTCGGCGGCAGAAGTCATAGCCACAACTTTAGCCATAACTAGGGATGCGTCAACTGCCCAGTAACGCCGCTTCCGGCACAGCGAAGATGGCCGGCTACCTGTCCGGGCCGAGGGTAGGCCGGTTCCCGGCAGTGGGACAGCGCCCGGCTGCCATAAGGCCGGAAGCGCCCTTCCAGTGGCGCGTAACGATTGCACACGGTGCTAGCGGCGTTCGACATGATGGCGGAGTGCGATCACCGAGCCGAACATGGGTCCCAGCGCCGGGCTGGCCAGTCCCCCCACAGGGATGGTGTCGAAGTCCGACCGCATCCACGCCATGAACCCGGAGGGGCTACGTCGGGCCGTCTACCGCCTCGGAGATCGAGAACGCCGAGACAAATCGGCAAGCGAGTCACGTACGAGCGCAGCAGCGCATGAGGTGCCCCAGCGACCGTTGGGCAGGCACGGCTTCGCGGCGCGTGTTCGGGCGCTCACCTTCGACGGCAGTCAAAGGACCTGCTCCGGCGCCGTGACGCGGTTGTTGTCTGAGCCGCTGGTTGCCTCCCCGCCTCCCGCTGTCTTGAAAGACGACCAAGGTGGGCCAGGGTCTTGTCGATGAGAGCCTGTCCGGCCAGACGTAGGCTTGCCGTCGTGACATCGCAGAACTGGGAGAACCTGGTGCAGCTGCGTCGTGCCCGCGACTTCATCGACCGTTCGTACGCGTCGCCGATAGACGTGCCATCCATGGCCCGGGCGGCACTCATGTCACCCGCGCACTTCGCCAGGCAGTTCCGGGCGACATACGGCGAGACGCCGTACACCTATCTCATGACACGGCGCATCGAACGGGCCAAGGCCCTCCTGCGCCAAGGGATATCGGTCACGGACGCCTGCATGGCTGTCGGGTGCACGTCACTCGGCTCCTTCAGCTCACGCTTCACCGAGATCGTCGGGCAGACGCCTTCGCAGTACCGCGCACAGGATCACCGGGGGACGCAGGCCATCCCACCCTGCGTGAGCAAGGTGCAACTGCGGCCACGGCGGGCTCCGGTCGGCGCCTGAAGCGCCCATGGCGAGCAGGATCGAAGAAGCACGAGCGAGCGGCACCTCCTAGTCTGCGGCTATGCCTGTCACCCTCTCCACGATGTTCATTCCCGTGCACGATCCCGATGCCGCTCTGGCCTTCTATCGCGACGCGCTTGACCTCGAGGTCCGCAACGATGTGACGGCGGGCGACTTCCGTTGGGTCACTGTCGGGACTCCCGGCCACGACGTCGACATCGTGCTGTCCCAGCCGCACGGAGGCCGCTCGAAAGTCGAAGGGGACGCGCTTCTTGCTCTTGTATTGCAGGGTTCGCTCCAGGCCGCGATCTTCCAGACAGGGGATCTCGACGCCACTTTCAGCAAGGTGCAGGCGTCCGGTGCTGAGGTGGTCTCGGAGCCGACGGCGCAACCGTGGGGAGTGCGTGACTGCGCGTTCCGCGACCCGTCCGGCAACCTGGTCCGGATCCAGGAGAGGAAGCGGCCCTGAGGAAGGGCTACGGTGGAGGACGGGCACGCCCCGAGAGCCGGGCTCCGAACTCGAGGAGGCTTCCCTGACCACCCTTCCCGACCGGCCAGGCACGGCGCTGTTGGTGATCGACGTGCAAAACAATGTCGTCGCCGGGGCGCACGAGCGTGACGCCGTGATCGCCAATATCGCGGCTGTCGTTGACAAGGCGCGATCTGAAGGCGCACCGGTCATCTGGGTGCAGCACTCGGACGACGACCTCCCCCGAGACACTGAAGGGTGGCGGTACGTGCCCGAGCTCGTTCGCGCGGAGTCGGAACCCCTCATCCACAAACGCTACGGCGACTCCTTCGAGGAGACCGAGCTGGAGGATGTTCTCGCCGAGCACCGCGTGGGACGACTCATCGTCACGGGCGCGCAGACCGATGCGTGCATCCGCTCAACCCTTCACGGGGCCATCGTCCGCGGCTACGACACCCTGCTGGTGAGCGATGCCCACACCACCGAGGACCAGAGCGACTGGGGGGCACCTCCCCCCGGTCAGGTGATCGCTCACACCAACCTGTACTGGCAGTACCAGTCTGCGCCCGGTCGCACCGGCGGCGTCGTGAAGGCCGACGACGTCACGTTTGCCTTGTGACGTACCGGCCCGGTGGAGCCGCAGCTTCCGAAGGCTTACAGCGCACCGGGTAGTTCGAGCACCACCTTGACGTCGTCAGCACGTCGAGCGAACGCATCCGCGTAGGCCTCCAGCGGCACGCGTCGGGTCACGAGCCTGCTCAGCCAGGTCGGATCCGCCACGCCGAGCGCCTCGGCAGCCGCGGTGTAGTGGCGCCGGTTGGCATTGACACTGCCGAACCACACCTCGTTGCCCAGGACCGCTCCACGGTTGAGGGCACCGATATCGACGGGAAGGGACGTCCCCACACCCGACACGCCCGTCAGGCAGGTGATCGCGTCCGCAGCCCCCGAGCGCATCGCGTCCAGCACGACAGAGGTCACGCCCGTGCACTCGACGAGGACATCGGCCCGGACTCCCGAAGTTGGCAGCGTCCCCGAGTGGTAGGTCGCACCGAGGTCGGCGACCAGCCCAGGCTTGGCACCTTCGGTGACGCGGTCGAAGACATGGACGTCGAGGCCACGTTGGACACCGAGCAGGGCGGCGAGCAGCCCCACCGGTCCGGCCCCGGTCACCACGGCCACCTTCGGATCGAAGAAGGCTCGGCGGCCGATCCTGTCGATCTGCTCCCAGGCCTTCGCCACGATGGTCGTGGGCTCGAGCAGTACCCCGAGCGGGCCCAGCGCGGGGTCGAGGCGAACCATGGCGTCCGGCTCAGCTCGCCACCGCTCCCGTGCGAAGCCGTGCAGGCCCTTGATGCCGTGTTCGGTGTACGCACCGTTGCGGCACATGTCCCACTCCCCCGCCGCGCAGGCCGGACAGGGGACGGGGTCCGGCCGACGCACAATCCCTACAACCAGGTCGCCGGGTTCCACACCGACCCCGGCGGGGGCCTCCAGGACGCGGCCGAGGTTCTCGTGGCCGATGACGAGCCGGTCAGCGCCGGGCGGCGCCTCGCCATAGGCCGCGGCGACGATCTCGACATCGGTCCCGCACAGCCCGACGGCAAGCCCCTGCACCAGAACGGGACCTTCCTGCACCTCCGGTTCGGGCAGATCCACAACCGTCAGGGAGTCCTTGACTCCGGGTCTCACCGTCAGCGCGCGCACCGATTCTCCTTCGTGGGGTGGACCTCATCCTGCCTGGTGGCTCACCCGAGGGGGGCCCTGGCTACTGTCCAACGCATGCCGGCATCCTCCGCCAACGCGGTCCCCCCTCTCGTCGGGCGCCGGGTCCTGCTGCGCCCGGGCGGACCCGAAGACGTCGGCGCCCTCGAGCAGATCCTGCACGAGCCGGCCGTCCGCCGATGGTGGGGTCACCCCGACGCGGCGGACACCCTGCGTGCCAGGCTCGGCGGCAGCGACGGGGTGACCGTGCTGGTCATCGTCGTCGGCGGCGCCGTGGCCGGGGCCATCCAGTTCGACGAGGAGGAGGACCCGGACTACCGGCACGCAGGGATCGACCTCTTTCTCGGCACGCACTTCCAGGGGATCGGACTCGGCCGCGAGGCCATCGAGGCGCTCGCGTGCCATCTCATCGACGTCCGCGGGCACCACCGGCTCACGATCGACCCTGGGCACGACAACGCCCGGGCGATCGCTGCCTACCAGCGGGTCGGCTTCAGGCCGGTTGGCGTGCTCCGGCGCCACGAGCGACGGCAGGACGGCCAGTGGCACGACGGACTCCTGCTCGACCTGCTGGCCGACGAGCTGGTGCGGACACCGTCAGGCCGATCGCGAGGGTGACGGCGTGGGCGAAGCAGAAGCCGACCCGGTCGGGGTCGGTGCCGCAGATGCGGACGGGGTCGGCGACGGGCTCGGGTTGGGAGTGAAGTCGGGAACGGTGACGTCGAAGCTCTTGGCGTCGGACTCAACGGGCGCCGCTTCGCAGAGTCTGTCGGTCACGACTTTGATGACGGCCTGGAAGTGTCCCCCCGACTGGTAGCTGTGACTGCGCTTGTAGGAGGCATCCAGCTGCGCCGCTCGATAGCCGGGCTCGGGACTGCGATGTGTCGAGGCACAGGTCGCGGGCGCCCGCTGAACGACGCTGACCTGCGTACCGTCTCCGTAGTCCACGGTCAGGCTGCGGATCTGGCCGTCGCTGTCCGTGACATGGATCGTGAACGCCACCCCCGGTGGGTTGCCGGTCAGTGCCTGGTCCTGGACCGCCAGGACCAGGCCAGGTGCCGGGTATCCCGACGAGGCAGACGGAGCTGTCGGACGCGCGCTCGCCCTGGGGCTCGCAGAGGCGCGGGTGGACGGGCTCGCGGAGACGGTGGGGCCGCCTGTCGGGGACGGGGCCAGACTCGCTGAGGACGTCGTGGTGGGCGCGGGAGCCGACGAGGCGTCACCCGAGGGTGAGGGCGAGGCGGATGCCGTGGCGCTCCGGTGAGGCGGAGTGTCGCTTGACGTGAGGTACACCCCAACGGCGGCGGCGATGACCGCGACGGCAAGCACGATGCGCACCCAGAGTCCGCCGCCCCCGCTGCTGGGGGGCCGGATCTCATCCGCGTCTGCCATCTGACACCTTCCCGCCGGGGAGCCTGACCTGCGCGGCGAGAGCCGCGCCACGGCATTGTGCCGGACACGGGTCCCCGCTGTGCAACCGGACCGCACTTTCGTTGCGGCGGACGACGCAGGTTTCGCTACGACGAGGCATGCTCGGCTGACCGGAACGTGACCACGGCCGGTCCTGAGGAGGTCAGATGCCCGACACGGTCGTCCTCACAGGTGGGACCGTCTTCGACGGCAGCGGAGGGCCGCGTCGCCCGGCTGACGTCGCGGTCCAGGGCGACCGGATCGTTGCCGTGGCCGAGCAGCTCGGCGAGCCGACACCTGCGGATGTCACCCTTGACGTGACGGGGCTGGCCATCTGCCCGGGGTTCATCAACGTCCTCAGTCATGCCTGGGGGTCGCTGCAAACCGACGGTTCAGGGGCCTCGGACCTGTTCCAGGGCGTGACGACCGAAGTCTTCGGCGAGGCGTTCTCGCTCGGCCCGTCCGACGACTCCTTTGCCGAGCTGGTGGCCGGCTTCGGTGCTGGCCCCGACATCCGGGTCACCTTCGACAGACTTTCCGAGGGGTTGGACTACCTCGAAGGTCTCGGTGTCGCTCCCAACATCGCCAGCTTCGTCGGCGGGACCAACCTCAGGATGCTGGCCGCCGGATTCGACGACCGCCGTCTCACGCTCGTCGAGCTCGACCGGCTGCGCGGAGTGCTCAGCGAAGAGATGCAGGAGGGGGCGCTCGGCGTCGGGACAGCCCTGATCTACCCTCCGGGCCGCTTTGCCGACACCGCGGAACTGACCGCACTGTGCCAGGTCGTCGGCGAGTTCGACGGGATGTACATCTCGCACCTGCGCAGTGAAGGTGACCAGTTCCTGCAGTGCCTCGAGGAGCTCCTGGTGATCGGGCGCACCGCCCCGGTACGCACGGAGGTCTATCACCTGAAAGCTGCCGGTCGCCACAACTGGCACAAGATGGCCCAGGCGATCGACCTCATCCAGACGGCCCGGGCTTCCGGCCAGGACGTCGCAGCCAACATGTACCCCTATGAGGCCGGCGGCACCGCACTCGCCGCCTCCATCCCGCCGAGCTTCCACGTCGGTGGCCCTGCGGCCCTCCTTGAACGCCTGGCCGACCCGGAACAGTCGCGGCTGATGGCCGGGGCCCTCCGGGAGCTCTCCGACGACTTCGAGAACCTCTATCTCGCGGCTGGGGCGGGCGAGGGCGTCCTGTTCCTGTCCGACCTCGCTGACGGGACGCCAGCGCAGGGGAAGCGGCTCAGTGAGCTCGTCGGTGTCCTGGGCTGCCGGGATGAGGCTGAGGCCCTGCTCGAAGCCGTGCGGAGAGACCCCGCTGTCGGGGTCGCCTACTTCATCATCGACGAGGACAACATTCGGATGGGGCTACGACAGCCCTGGGTGTCCATCGGATCCGATGCCGCCGCGCACGACGCATGCGACCCGTGGACCGGCAGTGCCACGCATCCGCGCACGTACGGCAGCTTCGCGAAGTTCCTCGGCCGCTATTGCCGGGACGAGCAGTTGTTCGGCTTCGCGGAGGGCGTGCGCAGGCTCACCAGCCTCCCGGCCGACCGGCTGCGCCTCGCCGATCGCGGACGGGTGCAGGTCGGGGCCTATGCCGATCTGGTGGCGCTGGACCCAGCGGAGATCCGTGATCTCGCCACGTATGAGAACCCGCACCAGCTTTCCACCGGGGTCCGACACGTCCTGGTCAACGGGCAGCTGGTCATCAAGGACGGCGCGCTCACCGGCGCGCGACCAGGTCGGCGCCTGCGCCGCGCGGGCTGACGCACCAGCGTCGCCCACCAGGCAGAGACGGCCTCAGGCGACCTTGGGGGTGGCCCGGGCGCCGAAGTGGACGAGCTGTGAGCCGTCCTCGAGCCGGAAGAACGTGACCGCCGTCCAGCCGTCACTACCGGGCATACGTGTGACGAAGACGTCGGGCTCCACCGCAAGCAGGTCGAGCTCGAGCGGGGGCGCCTGCTCAGGCATCAGGTTCGAGACGCTGGTGACGACCATCCGCAACCCTGCTTCGTGCACCGACACGTCGACGGTCGTGGAGACCCGTTCGTAGCGGCCGGCGTAGCCCGCCAGGTCCGCAGGCTGCAGCTGTGGGTCGGGCAGAGGCTGCTCGGGCATGGCCACGCCCGCCTCGGCCGCGAGGATCTCGCTGAACAGCGCCTGGTAGAGGTCTTTGGTCTTGCCTCCGTTGGTCAGCAGGCACACCGCGACCTCTGAGTCCGGGACAACCCGCAGGAAGGCGCTCTGACCGATGGTCCCTCCGTCGTGGCCGAACACCCGCTTCCCTCCCCACGTGAACAGGATCCAGCCGAGTCCCCAGTGCGAACCAAGGGTGTACTTGTCAGGCACCTCCACCTGCGGCACCTGCATCTGCTCGACGGAGCGGGCCGACAACACCCGCGCGCCCTCGGCGGCAGTTCCGCCCGACAGATGCATCGCGGCAAAGGCGAGCACCTCGCGTGGCGTGGAGCAGATCAGTCCAGCGGGTCCAGCCGACCGGAAAATACCCCACACGGGTGCCGGAGCCAGCTCGCCACCGGGAGGCTGCACGTGCCCAGTCGCGGCTCGGAAGAGGAGGGCTTCCTCCGGCAGAGTCACCGTGTGGGTCAGGCCCAGCGGAGCGCTCAGGAACGTGCGCAATGCGGCGTCCCACGTCGTTCCCCGCAGCACCTCGATGACCCGGCCCAGCACGGTGTAGCCGGAGTTGCAGTAGGACATCGTGACGCCCAGGGGGTGGTTCTGACCCAGCTCGGCGCAGGCCGCCACGTACTTCTCGACGCAATCGTCTCCCCTGCCGGTGTCGAGGAAGAGGTCGCCGTCGATACCGCTGCTGTGGGCAAGCAGGTGCCTGCAGGTGACGGCCGAGGTCACGTCCGGGTCGGCGACGCGGAAGTCGGGCAGGTAGGTCACGACCGGTTCGTCGAGGTCGAGCAGGCCCTCGTCGACCAGCTGCATCACCAGACAGGCCGTCCAGACCTTGGTGATCGAGCCGATCTGGAACACCGATTCGGTCGTGGTACGGACGCCGGTGGACGTGTTCAGGACTCCTGTCGCGGCCTCGAGCACCTCGCCGGAGCGCCAGATCCCCAAGCTGGCACCCGGGACGTCGAACTTCTCAGCGAGCACCGTGAGGCGCTCCTGCCAGTGGGCGGCGTCGCATCGCATCATCGTGGTCCTTCCTCCTGGGTGCTCCGGCTGGCTCCGAGAACGTAGAAGCCCGAACGGGTGATGCCCTTGAGCTCGTGGTCGCCGGCGAGCGCCGGTTGCAAGGTTTCCCGAAGGGCGAGCCGCCAGGAGCGCGCGACACCGGGCCGCTCGAGCCGCAGGGAAACGATGTCAGCGGGAATCCGAGCAAGGACCAATTCTGCGGGCGTCACTCCGTGGATGACCGGTTCGCCGTCCACGCCCTCGTCCAGCGCGGTGACCGCACCCTTGCGACGGAGGTCCTGCTCGTCGTACACCTGGGGCATGCCCCGTGCAGCGTCGGCCGACCGCGACGACGCCAGGTCCCAACGCGCCAGGATGCGGTCGCTGAGGTCACCGGCGTTGACCCCGTTCATCACCCCGTAGAAATCGGCGAGGTACTCCTCACCGACAGCACCGAGTTTTGTGAAGTTGAACCAGGCGTTGCGCCGGACCAGGGGATCGAAGGTCCACGTGACCAGGGGAAGCTGAACCGACAGTGCCCAGGCCCGCTGGTGCTGCTTGAGCGCGAAACCGATCTTGCGGTCCCGCGCGCCGTCCACCACCCCGCTGATGTGCGAATGCAACCCGTATGCGGTCCGGAAGGCCAGGGAGGCAGCCACCAGCGAGCCGTCGTCGTAGGCGGCCGCGACGTAGCTGCCCGTGTGCGCCAGTCCCCTGATCAGCTCAGGAGCCACTGGCGCCTGCTCGGGCCCCGTCCGCCAGACGTCGGCGAACAGCTGCGCGACCGCCTGGGCCCCCTCCGCGTCGCGGACGGCGCCGATGTCCACGCGGGACTCGGCTGCGGCCTGCTCCGCACATAGAACGGCATCCTCAAGATCCGGCGCCGGGGACGTCGACACCTCCATCACCGCTGCAGTCTCGGACACATCCGTGGGGGCCGAATCGTCGGGCGACGAGAAGCCGGCCCGCGTCCTTGGTCCGGTCGGACAGACGTCACGCGGGGAGCAGGTCGGTGACCAGGGCCGCAACGAGGGCGGCCCGCTCGGCCATCGCGGGGATCTCGATGTACTCACCCTCCGCGTGCGCCCCGTCCCCCACGGCTCCGAGCCCGTCCAGCGTGGGCACACCCACTCCCGCGGTGAAGTTTCCGTCGGACCCTCCGCCCACAGCCACGTCACGCAGGTCGGCCAGGCCCAGCCCCCGGGCACAACGACGGGCGCGGACCAGCAGGTCGGCGGATGCCGCGGCGGGCATCGGCGGCCGGTTGGGACCGCCGAGGATCGTCACCGAGGTCCCCGCAAGGACCGGCGCAAGAGCCCGCATCTGCCCATCGATCCTGGCCTGTTCAGCGGGTGTGCTCGCGCGGACATCGACCGCCAGCCAGCCCTGGGCAGGCACGGTGTTGGTGGTGCTTCCAGCGGCGAGCAGCGTCGGTGTCACCGTCGTGCCCACCTCCGGGCGACCCAGCGGCGCCAGGGCGAGCATCTGGTGCGCGAGTTCCACCCCAGCGTTCGCGCCCTTCTCCGGCTCGAGGCCGGCGTGGGCTGCCTGACCGGTCACCTCGATCCGGTACATCGACACGCCCTTTCGGGCCGACTTGAGGGCTCCCCCTGCGCTGGGCTCGAGCACGAGGGCCGCAGCCGCGCCGCGTGCCGTGGCCTCGATGAGTCCGCGCGACGTGAGGGAACCGGTTTCCTCGTCCGTCGTCAGCAGCACCCGGACACCGCTCAGGTCCGCGAGGCAGCTCAGGGCGTGCAGACCCTGGACGATGCCGGCCTTCATGTCGAAGACGCCCGGGCCCGTCGCCCGGTCCCCCTCGACCGAGAAGGGCCAGCGGGCAAGGGTCCCGAGGGGCCACACGGTGTCCACGTGGCCGACCAGGACGACGGCCACCGGACCGCCTCCGGACCAGACCAGGTGCTGACGGCCGGCATCCTCGACGATCTCCGCGCGCGAGCCCAGGAGCCTGTGGGCCAGCCGGGCGGTGACCTCCAGGGCCGCCGCGGTGGCGTCGAGGTCGTGAGAGGGCGACTCCACCGACACGAGCTCGGCGAGGTCGTCCAGCATCGTGGGGATGCGCGCCTGCAGGGCGACGAGCGGGGCAGTCCCGATCTCGGTCACCGATCCCGGGCCGGATCGGCCCCGGGTGTCAGCGCCAGCAGGCTCAGCGCCTCACGTTGCAGCGACGAGAACTGCTCCCTTTCGAGCGCGGCCTCGGTGCGGTCGACGTGAATGGTGATCAGAGCCAGCGCGGCACCGAGCACGGCGAGCCCCAGGAAGCCACCAGAGACCAGGTAGGGCAGCTGGTAGGGCACGAACAGGCTCGCGGCCGCGCCCCGCCACCCCACCGACAGGAGCAGCACTCCCCCACCGCCCAGGAGGGCGAGCGTCAGCGCGATCGAGACCCGGGGCTCTCGCAGTACCCGCCAGAGCTCGCTCACCGCTGGGTCAGTGCGCCGCGCAGCTCGGCCAGCGCCGAGGCGAGGAGCTGGGTCTGCTGCTCCCGGGCAGCTGCGTCTCGCCTCTTCGCCGCGATGTTGATGACGGTGACACCGATCATCACCAGCGCCAGGCCGCTGAGCCCGCCGGACACGAGGTAGGGCATCTGGAGCGCGACGTTGGTCAGGCCGGCCACCTTCCCCCAGGCGAAGGCGATCAGGACCAGTCCCACGGCGGTGACCGCGATACCGGCATACGTCGGGACGGGGGACTGCGGTCGCAGCCCAGGGACCCGATCCGCCAGGGTTCGGCCGTCACTGATCTCGTCGTAGGCGGGGTCGAGCGAGGTGGCGAGCTCGGAAGCGACGGGGCTCATGGGTATCTCCGGTGGGGTAGAGCCGGCTTGCCGGCGGCGGACGTTCTTCACAGCTGGAGCAGGTGCAGCTGGAGCTGGGTGACCAGCCGCTCCACCGGGTCGTCGAGGTCGAGGTCGGCCAGCTCCACGAGCTTGCGCAGCCGGTAGCGGAAGGTGTTGGGGTGAACGCCCACCACGTCTGCGGCGAGCCGGACGTCTCCGAAGGCGTCCAGGAAGGCGCGCAGCGTGGCCACATAGGCGGTCTGCCGGGCCAGGTCGCTTGCCTCGAGGACGCGGACCTTCCCCGAGACTAAAGACGGCTGCTGGGCGGCGGCGGCCCGCAGTTGCAGCAGGATGATGCCGGCACGGACGTCCTCGACGTGGGCCACGCCGGCCTCCCCCCGCTGGGCCAGGACGCGGAGCCCGAGATCGGCCTCGTCACGGCCTGCGCCGAGACCGGCCAGGCCCCCTGGCACCTCGGCCACCACTGCGCGGACGGGGGTGCGCAGTGCTGTCTCGATCCGCCGCGTGAGGTCGCCGACGAGGGCCCGGAGCTCGACGCCCGACGTGACCGCCCGGCCACCGAGGACGGCATAGGCCACCCGCCCGATGGCCACGCCAACGACCGGACGGCGGTAGGCCTGGCAGGTCAGCGTCACGACATCCACCGCGCGGTCCACCGCGAGGGCCGTCTCACCGTCGGCGCCCGATGCCAGGTCGAAGGCGGCGAGCGCCAGGCCCTCACCCGCTCCGACGGACAGCACCTCTGACAGCAGCGCCGCGGGCAGGCGTCCTTCCAGGACGGCTCGCAGCTGCTCGCCGTCCCGACGGCGGTCGAGGTCCTCCATGGACCGCTGGCGGAGCAGGTGCAGCGCCGCCATGCGGGCCGCCTCCTTCAGCGCGCGTTCCGCCTCCGGCCCCAGGGGTCGGCTCCCCTCCGCCACCCACAGCGACCCGAGGACCTCGCCGCCGGCCCTGACCGCAACGGCGATGCGGGGATTGATGTCGGTGAACTCCGGTGGGCCGAGGCGCACGATCTCGTCGGACCCCCAGAGCCGGCGGAAGACGCCTGCATCGTGCAGCCTGGCCAGCCAGGACGCGGGCACCCGTCGGCCCAGGATCGTGTCACGGCGGGCCTGGTCTATCGGCTGGTCGGTGGAGCTGTAGGCGAGGACGACGGAGTGCTCGTCCTCGACGGTGACCGCTCCGCCGACGAGCCCGGCAACAGCGTCGGCGAGAGCGAACAGGTCACCGAGCGGGACTCCGGTCTCCGTGGGTGCGCGTTGCGCGCTGGCCGACCTGGCGGTCCGCAGGAGCCCGTGCAGCTGGCCCCAGGCAGCGTCGGAGGGAACGACGAGGAGCGCGACACCGGCGGCGTCCGCCGCATCGACCAGGGCCGCGGGAACGCCCGCATGGGCCTTGACCACCACCGCAGCCGCCCCGAGTTCGGCGCACCGCGCGACGAAGTCGACGCTGCTGCGCGCATTCGGGTCCACGCCCACAGCGAGCACGACGTCGTCAGCGCCCACGGTGGGCAGGCCGAGCGGGTCGTGGACAACTGGCTCGCCGACGGACACAGCGAGGCCATGCGGCGCGGCCAACACCTTCACCAGGTGGGCTCCCAGGGCCTCGATCAGGCCGCCGAGGACGGGGCCGGGAACCGCGTCGTCCGAGGTCATCGCAACGAGCACCCGACCTGGTGCCGCCGCGAGGACGCTCACCGCAGCGCCTCCTGCACGCGCTTGGCCAGCTCCGGTCCCACGCCCCGCACCTGGCTGATGTCGTCCAGTGAGGCAGCCCGGACCGCGTCAAGCGAGCCGAACGCCGCCAGCAGCGCCTTCTGCTTGGCCGGTCCCAGGCCCGGGACGACGAGCAGCTCGGCGGCTGCCGTTGCCGGCCGCTGCCCGTTCACGGCGGGTAGCCGACCGGGCTCCTCCCCGGAGCGTTCGATGGCTTCGACGCTGCCTCCGAGGTAGGCCTCGACCACGGCCGGGTCCTGCCGGACGTGCTCGGGGGTCCCGGACGCGATGACCTTCCCGTCAGCCATGGCGACGATCCGGTCCGAGATGCCCATCACGAGCGGGATGTCGTGCTCGATGATCAGCAGGGTCAGCTGGAGCTGCTCCTTCAGGGTCTGCAGGAGCTCCCCCAGCGCCTCCGTCTCACGCTGGGCGATACCCGACGACGGCTCGTCCAGCAGGAGCAGGGTCGGCTGAAGCGCTACCAGGCAGGCGATTTCGGTGATCCGCCTGGTGCCGGTCGACAGCTGCTGAACCTGGATCGCGCGGTAGCGGTCCAGACCCATGAAGGCGATCAGCTCGCGGGTGAGCTGCATCTTCTGCTTCTCGCCGCCCGAGAAGCCCAGCACAGAAGGCAGGAACGAGGTGGGGTGCACCCGCTCCAGGGACAACCGCACCGTTTCCTGGACCGTGAGTGTCGGGAACAGCGCAGCGTCCTGGAAGGACCGGATCAGTCCGAGCCGGCCTCGCGCCTCGGGACCGAGGCCGGTGATGTCCTGGCCCTCGAAGTAGACGCGGCCCGCGTCGACCTTGCTGAAGCCGCCGATCAGTTCGAAGGTGGTGGTCTTCCCGGCGCCGTTGGGCCCGATCAGTCCCACGGTCTCCCCCGCCCGGACCGACAGGGAGACGCCCTGCACGGCCTTGACGCCACCGAAGCTCTTGCGCAGCCCGCGCACCTCCAGCAGGGTGCTCCCCTCGGGGCGCAGCCGCTGGCCGATGGAGACCGGAGTGACGCGGGCCCGCATGGCCGCGGCGCCAGTGGACCCCGCTGCCGTCGGGACTTCCGCGTAGGCAGCCTCGACGTCCACCCCTGCCCTGCGTCCGAGCCTTCGGACGATGCGGTCGCGAATCGGCTCCACCAGACCGCCCAGGCCCCCTGGCAGGTACAAGATGATGATCAGGTTGCCGAGGCTGGTCGCGGCCAGACCCGCCGAGTCCAGCGGCAGGAACGCGGGGACGCCGATGATGAACAGCGCCCCGATCAGCGGTCCGGCCAGCAGCGAGATGCCCCCCACGACCGTCATCACGACCACGACGATGCTGATCCCGGTGGGGAACGTCGACGAGCCGATGCGGGACAGGGCATGGCCGTAGAGGGCCCCACCGATCCCGGCGAAGAAGCCGGCGAGCAGGAAGCCCTGGGTCTTCACCCTGGCTGCGGGGACGGTGAAGGCCCTCGCGGCGTCCTCGTTGTCCCGCACAGCGGTCAGCAGCCGACCAAAACCACCGCGCCGCACGTTGCGCGCCAGCAAGGTGGCGACGAACAGAATGGGCAGCGCGAACAGGTAGTACAGCTTCCCGGTGTCAATGGGGTGCTGACACGCGGCGTCGAAGCACGGCCGCCCAGGGTCGACCCCGTCCCCCAGGACGAACGTCTGCTGGAGCAGCCAGGCGGGGACGACCAGCGCGAAGGACAGCGTCGTGACGGTGAGGAACAGCCCGCGGATGCGCAGCGCGGGCAGGCCGATGGCGAGCGAGCACAACGCTCCGGCCAGCCCGGCGTAGAGGAAGGACAGCTCGAAGTGCCCGATCCGGCTCGACACCTCGTAGGACGCCCACGCGCCTACCGCCGCCACGCCGAACTGGCCGAGGGACAGCTGTCCGCCTAGTCCGGTCACGATGCCGACTGACAGGCCCACGAGCGCGAAGCCCATGATCGAGACCATCGTGATGGAGTTGCTGTTGTTGATGAACAGCGGGAACGTCGCGGCGACCGCTGTCACGACGAGGCCGAAGACCAGGCCGAGGTTGCGGACGAGCCAGACGCGTTGCAGCGCCTCGGGCACGGGCCGCAGCGCCTGGACCGCGGCCCAGCTGCCCTTCTCGTCCTCACGACCGCCCTTCTGACGCTGCACGAGCAGCGTCACCAGGATGATCACGAAAAGGGCCAGCTCGACCAGACCCGACTGGGGACGGTTCCACAGGAGCAGCTGCTCGGTCACACCGAGGGCGACACCGCCGGCAAGAGCGATGGGCAGGCTGTTCATCCTGGCCAGGACGGCGCCGGCGAGGGCGCGCAGCAGCAGTCCTGGGCCGAAGGTCTCCCCGGACGTAAAGCCCCGTGTCGGCTGGGTGAGGATGGCCGTGAAGGCCGACAGCCCTCCGGCGAGGGCCCAGGCCAGCGCCGACATGCGGGCGGCCGGGATCCCGGCCATCCGGGCGGCTTCGGGGTTGGCCGCGGCAGCGCGGATGGCCAGCCCGAAGCGGCTGAGCTTGAGGAACAGGGCCAGCAGCACCACCACGATCGGCGCGAACAGCAGCATCCCGAAGTAGGCCTGGGTGATGCGAAGCGCCCCGAAGTCGAACGCCGGGAGGTAGGCAGGTTCCGGATACGTGGAGCCGGCGCTGGCCTGTCCGTTGAGCAGAGACCCGAAGAGCACCAGGAACTGCCCGACCCCCAACGTGGCCACCACACTCATCAGCTTCGGGGCGTTACGCAGGCGACGGATCACCGCAACCTCGGCGAGCGCACCCGTCCCGCCGCCGATGAGCAGCCCCATCGGCAGGATGATGTAGTAGTTCAGGTGCCACTTGGTCGAGAACAAGCCGAAGATCGCCGCCGCGAACGCGCCCACCTCGCCGTGCGCGAAGTTGATGATGCGGTTGCTGCGGTAGACCAGCACGAGCCCCACGGCGAGCAGGCCGTAGGTGAGCCCGATGATCGTGCCGAGCGCGATGGACGGCAGCGGGGTCTGGAACCCGACGACGCGCGCCAGCCCGAACGCAGCGGCGGTGGCGGCGACCCAGATGAAGGCCTTCAGGAGCTGGCCACGGCCGATGGTGGGACGCCGGATCAGCCCGGTCAGGACGCTCACGTGTTGCCCTTTCCGGCACCCTCGAGGAAGACCGCTCGGAGGAGGTCGTCGCGGGCAAGCAGCTCGTCGGCCCGCCCGTCGAAGCGCATCTCACCCTTCTCCATGAAGTAGGCGTGGTCGACCAGGCCCAGGGCGATGTTGACCGACTGCTCCACCAGCACGACCGCGGTCCCGGTTGCGTTGATCCGACGGACCATCTCCAGCAGCTGACCCACGATGATCGGCGCCAGTCCGAGGGAGAGCTCGTCAATGACGAGAAGCCTTGGACGCATGATTAACGCCTTTGCCAGGCCCAGCATCTGCTGTTCGCCGCCGGACAGGGTGGCTGCAAGGGAGGTGCGGCGCTCATGCAGGCGTGGGAAGGCCTCGAAGCACTCGTCGATGAGCGAGTCGAGGTTGACGCGGTCCTTGCCAAGCGCGTAGCCGAACGAGCGCAGGTTCTCGACGACCGTGAGCGGACCGAACACCGCCCGGCCGCCAGGGATCTGGGTGATGCCGAGGCGCGCGCGTCGTTCCGCGTCGAGGTAGGTGATCTCCTGACCCCGGTAGCGCACGCTGCCCGCGCTGGGCAGTCCGATCCCGCTGATCACCTTCAGCAGCGTGGACTTGCCGGCGCCGTTGGTGCCCAGGAGCGCGACCATCTCGCCGTCGTCAACGGTGAACGCGACGTCGAACAGAACCTGCAGCTGGCCGTAGGAGAAGTCGATGCCGCGGCAGGACAGCATCGGCAGATGACCGCCGTGCGTCTCGATCCGCTTGATCTCCTCGTCCTCGAGGACTTCGTCGATGAGCCGGTCGAGGTCCGCCGAGACGAACTTGCCCGAGCTGCGGATCATCAGCGAGCCGAGCAGGCCGGGCACCAGGAGGCTGACCAGGGCGCCCGTGAGCCCGTAGCGCGACTGGACCCCGCCGAGGAGAAGGGCGCCGGCGATCCCGGCCACGCCGAGCAGGAACAGGCCATAGAGCGCCGATGCGTGGGGGCGCATGCGGGCGGGGACCACCGACAGCAGCGTGATGCTCAGCGCCGGCCCGATGACCCCGATGAAGGCCGACGCGACGCCGAAGAGCACGATGGACAGCCAGACCGCGGGTGCCACCGCTCCCGCGACGATGCACACGATGGCGATGGCCAGGTACAGGGCCACCTGCTCGATCACCTTGGCCGGGCTCTCCCGGAACTTGCGCTCCCCGCGTGAGCCGTAGAGGGCCAGAGCCAGGACACTGATCGTCGACTGGTAGGCGAAGAACAGGCCTCGTTGACCGGGTCCGAGGCCCAGCTGCTGGTCGAGGAAGAACGACAGCATCGTGGTGTAGGGAATGAGCAACATGCCGAAGACGGTGAAGGCCGCCAGCAGTCGCTTGACGGTCGCGATGAGAAGCAGGCGGCGGACGATCTCGAAGAAGCCCAGTGACACGTCATCGCTGGCCAGTGACGCCTCGGCGTCAACGTCGCCGTGCAGGTCATGGACCGCGTCACGCAGCAGCTTCGTGTCGTAGGTGCCGAATCCGGGATCACGCAGGCGCAGGGTGAGCGGCAGGGAGGCGAGGCAGATCAAGCCGAAGACGAGCAGCACCCCACGCCAGGTGAAGCCGAGGACACCCGCCAGCAGCGCGACGAGCAGGGGCGCCACGATGGTCCCGATCAGGGCGGCCCCGCCGTAGTAGCTGAAGACGCGCACTCTGGCCGGTGGTGGGTAGGAGTCGATGAGCAGTGGATGGTGCAGGGCGGTGACGCTCCCGGAGGACGCGCCGTCCACGACGAGTACCAGGGCCAGGCCGAGGGTGGCCGTGGCGAAGCCGGTGAACAACGTCGCCACCGACCACAGGGCCGCCGTGAGGATGCACAGGGACGCCCGCCGGGCCTTGCGCTGGACGAGCGCCGCCATGGGTAGCGGTGCGAGGGAGAGGGCCAGGCTCTTGAGGACCGCCAGCAGAGTGATCGTGCCGATGCCGATGCCCAGCGAGCTGGCGATCTCCGGGGTCAGCACCTGGAACGCGTAGGTCTGGAACGTGTCAATGACGGCGAGCAGGCCGAGGATGGCGACCGGGTAGAGCCCCACCCCGTAGGGCCCGAGGACTTGGCGCAACGGGGGCGCCTTGGAGTCCTCACCGGTGACCCCGAGGGTGCGGCGCGCACCGTCACGCAGGGCTTCGCGAGTCGCCCCGACCTCGTCCACGAGGCGCTCGGCCTCTGCGACCCTGGCCAGGTGATCCTTGGCGCCCTGCGGTGCCGGTGGTGCCACGGTCATGACAGAACCTTCCGGTCGAGGACGAGCTCCACCCGGAAGAAGCTCTCGCCGATCCGTCGTCCCGACGGGTCGAGCAGGACGATGGTGACGTAGTGGTGCTCGTGGCCGTCACTGCGGACCGGGCGGGACAGCTGGGTGATGACGATCGACGTGTCGGTCGTCGTGTAGACGCCGCGCGCCGCGAGGTATTCGGCATTGGGGCAACCGTCGGCCGGGCGACAGGTGTGGTCCTTGCGCGCCAGGTAGGCCAAGGTCTGGCCGTGCGGGACGGGCGAGGAGTCCACGAACACGCCGAAGTAGCCCGCCGCACTGCCCTGCGTGGGACCAGCGCCGGGGCCCACGATGCGGAAGTCCTGGGCGGTCCAGCTCACCGTGACCGGGAGGGTCACGTGGGACCGGTCGCGCGGGGACACGACCTTCACTCGCTTGTCGACCTTGAACGCGAGCCCGCTGAACCCGTAGGCGGAGCACCCCGTGGCGCCGGTGGACACGGCAAGCACAGCGCACAGGGCGGAGGGCAACACCCGGGAGGCGCGCGGGCGCGGGAACAGGTGGGGCACCGCATGAGCTCCTGGGTCTGGGTGGTGGGAGTCACAGTCTGGGGTCTGTCGGTGAAACTGGCGTTGTGCAGGAGCCTCAAGCCTCCGCAGGAGTTTGGGAGCTCCGGACAAGAGCATCCTCTCGGCGAGCCGGACGACGCCAGTGGGGTGAGTTCGGTGACCCGGACAAGGACGCGGTCGTGCGGGCGGTCCATGCTGGGCAGCGTGCGCATCGTCGAGCTCACCGACATCCCGGAGCACCGGGTGGCGGAGACGTTGCTCCGGGAGAGCAACCCACCCGGCCGTCCCGCACCGGTGACGAGCGACCTCATGCGGGCCCTGGCCCACGCGGGCAACTACGTCGCAGGCGCCTGGGACGGGTCGGAGTTGGCTGGCATTGCCCTCGCCGTCCACGCGGCGGACGACGCCTCCGCGCCGGTCCTGCACGCCCACACCACTGTCGTGGCGGCCGGATACCGGCGCCGGGGCATCGGTGCGGCCCTGATGGCCCACCAGCGCGCCTGGGCCAGTGCGCGCGGCCTCGGGACGACCACCTGGCTCCTCGACCCCCTCCAGCGTGGCGCCGTCGCGTTCTCGCTCGGCCGGCTCGGAGCCGCCCTCCGCACCTACCACTGCGACTTCGACGGACCCGGACAGGACCGTTGCCAGGTGGCCTGGGACCTGGTGCGCCAGCCCGCTCACGACACCGACCGTCCGACCGGGGAGATCCCGGTCGCCCTCGACCGCAGCCCTGACGGGGCCCCCCGACTGCTGGGCCTGCCCCCGCGCGGCCCCCTACGG
>JALYIZ010000005.1 GCA_030775505.1 Actinomycetota bacterium
GTCCCGGCAGGCGCCGCCGCGGACACGGCGACCGGGGCTGGCAGAGGGCGGGGCTGAAGGTTCCCGGCGGCCGCAGCCGGGCTGGCCGCGGCGAGGATCAGGCCGCACGACCCCACGATCGCGAGAACACCGCGCTTCATGAGTGCCCCCAATGCCGGATCGGACCTGGAACGCCCCGATGGGCGCCCTTTGTGTATCGGTCCGCGCGCAGCCGGCCTTGACCCTGGGGGGGCCAGCGGGCGTCCCGGTACGAGGTGGATAGTGGTCCAGACGTCAGGGGGCCCTCGCGATGCGCGCGATCCAGATCACCGAGTTCGGCGGACCAGAGGTTCTTCGCCTGGTGGACCTGCAGGATCCGGTAGCGGCGGACGGTTTCGAGCTGATCCAGGTCGACACCGCCGGGGTCAACTACGCCGACACCCACCAGGTAGAGAACTCCTACCTGGCCGCCTCGACGTTGCCGATGATCCCCGGCGCGGAAGTGGTCGGGCGACGCGCCGACGGCAGCCGCATCGCCGGCTTCACCATGTCCGGGGGGTACTGCGAGAGGACGTTGGTCCACCCCTCGCTGGCGTTCCCCCTGCCCGACGCGGTGACCGACGCGCAGGCGCTGT
This sequence comes from Actinomycetota bacterium, assembly GCA_030775505.1. The sequence goes on from JALYIZ010000005.1 coordinate 615, forward strand.
CCCTGATGGTCCAAGGCCTGACCGCCTGGCACCTGCTCCGGACCAGCACCCACCTGACGCCCGGGGAGTCGGTCGTTGTCCACGCCGCGGCCGGCGGCGTCGGCACTCTTGCCGTCCAGCTCGCCAAGGCTTGGGGGGCAGCGCCGGTCATCGCGGTGGCGTCGACGCCGGAGAAGAGGGCTCTCGCCGAATCCCTCGGCGCGGACGTGACAGTGGACGCCGGTGCCCAGGACCTCAAGGCCGCCCTCGAGGAGGCCAATGGCGGCCGCAAGGTGGACATCGTGCTGGAGATGGTCGGCGGCCCGACGTTTGACGCCTCGCTTGCGGCGCTAGCCCCCTTCGGGCGTCTGGCAACGTTCGGCATGGCCTCGCGGACGCCGCCCGCTCCGCTGGACGCGGGCGCGCTGCTCTCCCGTAGCCGGGCGGTGATCGGGTTCTGGCTCGCGCACTGCTTCGCCCGGCCGGAGATGCTTGGCCCGCAGATGGCCGAGCTGCTCGCGATGGTCGAGGCTGGCACACTCGGGCCGGTGGTGGGGGGCAGCTATCCGCTCGGGCAGGCCCATCAGGCCCACACGGACATCCGTGGTCGAGGGACGACCGGCAAGCTGGTCCTCGACTGTCGGGCGTGACCGCGGGGGGCCGCCGTTACGGGGGCCGGACGGAGTCCGAACGCCGGGCCGATCGCCGCGAGCGGCTGCTTGCCTCAGCCCTGCAGTTGTTTGGCACCGAAGGGTGGAGCGCCACCAGCGTCGAGCGCCTCTGCGCCGAGTCCGGGGTCGCGACCCGCTACTTCTACGAGGAGTTTGTGGACCGCGAGGACATCCTGCGGGCGGTGTACCTGTCCATCCAGCACGGTGCCACCGAAGCCGTCATCGAAGCGCTGCTCGACGTCCCGCCAGACCTGCCCTCCCTGGCCAGGACCGGCGTCGGACGTTACGTCCGCTACCACGCCGAGGACCCACGGCGGGCCCGGGTCGTCCACTGCGAAGCCCGGGTCGCCGGCACCCTCGAGCGGGAGCGGCACAAGGCCATGCTCGGCTTCGCCGACCTGATCGAGCACGCCGTCCGCAACGAGATGCCGAGCCGTAGCCCCCAGCGTCAGCGGGTGCTGGCGCTGGCCTTGGCCGGGGGCGTCAGCGAGGTGCTGGTGGACTGGGTCGCGTCCGACGAGCCCCGGCCACCGACCGAGCCGATCATCGACGAGCTCACTGCGATCTACCTCGCAGCGCTGGGCTACGCCGGTCCCGACGACCGCGACTGAGGCACCGCAACCCGCCCGGGCAGCCGACTGGGCGACCGCCGACGTGCGCGGTCACCCAGTCGGGGCGCAGCTCTGCCGCTACGGAACCGGCCGGAAGTCCGCGGCAAACTTCGTGTAGCCGTCGTTGAGCGTGACCTCCAGATGCTGACAGTTGAGGATGCCGGCGAGGCCGAGTGGCACCACCAGGTTCCAGCTGTACTGACCGGTCGCGGCGTTGAAGACCGGCTGGGCCTGCGCGGACCCGATCGTCGGGAGCAGGGCAGGGTCGAGCGCGACCGGGCACGACCTGGCCGAGAACGTCGCCACGTGGGCCGTACTGGACAGGCCACCACTGTTGGACACGACGTTCCCGTTGCCGTCGACGAGCCGGAAGTTCACGGTGATCGGGAGCACGGTCGAGACAACCAGCGCGCGGGTGGGCACGTTGGTGAAGCCCACGCTGCCCGCCCCGTAGACCACGCGGTACGTCAGCTGGTTGGTCCCGACCAGGCCGGCCCCGCTCGTGGCGTGCACGACCAGGGTCTGCGTGTTGACCCGGTTGGTCGGGAGTTGGGTCGGAGTGTCTACCGTCCCACCCGACGGCCCCCAGATGACCGACGTGGCCGGCATGGCCGCTGGGACGTTGAGCCGGTACAGCGTCGACGACACCGTGTTGGCGGCAAACGTCACGACGGGTCGCGTGTTGTCCACCTTCACCACGACGGCGCCAGGGATCGCGTTGCCGTCACCATCGACCGCCCCGCTCGACACCGGCTTCCCGGTGGGATCGAGCAGGGTGATGGTGTGGACACCGTCTCCCTGCACCTGGGCACTGCTGCCGCCCGGCACGCCGTCGATCTCAAGGGTGTAGGCGGTGGGCTGACCCGCGGGCACGGAGGTGTCGTTGATGGACACCGTGGGCGCGGCTCCGGAATACCAGCCCGACGCCGGGGCGGCCGGCGACACCTGCAGCGTCACCGGGCCGGCCGGACCGGCGGGGACCGGGTGCGGCGCGTAGTCGGTGCCCTTCTTGGTGCTCACGGCCGCGTTGCCCTGGTCATCGATGGCGACCACAAGGTACTCAGCCACCGACTGCCCGATGCTGCCGCTCCAGCTCGGTGAGCTGGCGCTGCTGCTGTCATGCAGCAGGTCGACGTGATACCAGTCGCCTGACCCGGAGGCGGGCAGCGCCAGGACGTAGACGCTCTTGAGGCTGCGGCCCGTGGCCGGGTCCACGGTCACCGTGAAGGCGGTGGAGCCCGGAAGGGTCAGGGCGTCCGCGGTGTCGATAGTCGGCGGGGTCACGTTGCCCGCCGGGCCGTAGTAGGCCTTCCAGGACGACGTCGGGAAGGTTCGGAGCACGCCCCGTCCGGGCGTGCCGGACGCGTCAGCCCGGAACTGCCCAGCGCTGACAACCAGCGTCGTGCGCTGGCCACCACTCGCGTCGAGCACCGTGCCGACGTGGCCCAGCGTGGTCGGGAAGATGCCACCGGCGAGCGGATTGGTGCCGGCCGCCGAGGAGTCGACATTGGCCTGGGCGAAGGTCGCCGTCACCTGCTGGCCGGCTGAGCTGGACAGCGCGTCCGGGACGACGCTGTGGACCTGCAGCCCGGCCGCCTGCGGCACAGGCACAAACTGCGCCGGCATGATCGGCCGTCCCGACGTGGCGACGTTGTGGGCGGCGTGGTCGCTCACAGCCGGGTCCGTCGAGGTGGCGTCGACGTAGGTGCTGCCGTCAGCGGCCGTGTGCCCGCCGAAGGCCAGTGGGTGAGCCGCCGTACCGACGCCGAGACCGACGCTCTGCAGGCCGGTACGGGAGTCGGTCACCGGGGTGGCGGTGGGGCCCGCCGGTGGGTCGACCGGCGTACCGGCGTTGAGCCGGTACATCGGCAGGCCCCACAGGATCGTCTCCTGCATGGCCTTGAGGTCGTAGGCCGACAGGCCTCCCAACTGGGAGAGGTAGCTGCGCTTCGCCTCGGCGAAGGCGGTGCCGAGGGTGTACCTGCCGTCGAGACCTTGGGCAAACAGCGACATCAGCTTCGCGCTGTAAGCGAGCGTCTGGGTGTCCGCGTAGCCGTAGCCAAGGTTTCCGACCAGGACGGCCGAGCTCTTGTCGGCGTAGGCCTGAGCGAAGTCATAGGCACGCGCGGCCAGATCCGGACTCGGGTTGGCCCCGGTCAGGTCGTCGGGGACGTTGAGCGCGTTGTGGCAACCGATCGAGAAGATGATCCGGCGAGCGAGCAGGCTGGAGTCGGGGTTGGCCTGAAGGTGCGCCGTTGAATAGAGGTCGCTCTGGTCGCCGGTGGCGTTCCCCGACGCCGGGAGGGCCCGGTACTGGTCGTAGTGGGCGTTGAGGGCCGCCACATAGGGCACCGGCGACTTGTTAAACCAGGCGCTCTCAAGCTGCTGCCGCGTCCACGTGGCGTTGACGCCGCTCAAGCTGTGGTCCACGCCGAAGCCGTTAGCGGTCAGGGCGTTAGCAGCAGCGCTTCCCCCTGAGGCCAGGAAGTCGTAGTCGGTGACGAGGGCCGGGCGGGGGCCGCTGGGCGGTGCCAGCGGGTTCGTCGCCTGCGTCCGCGGGTCAGCGATCCCCTGGAAGGTCCGGTACTGGTTGATCTGGTTGATGATCTCCGTCGGCGTCTCGGCCAGCCGACCGGCTGCGAGCTGGGGCAGGTAGGTCACCTGGCCGAGGACCGCCTGCGGCGTGAACGTCGCGTACGGGTCGTCGGACAGGTAGTACCCGGCCCCGAAGGCACCGGCGAGGGAGTTGTTCCCGGCGAGCAGCAGGTCGCCGGTCATGTCCCGCTCGTTCCCGTCCCGGGTGTGATCCTGCAGCCTGGCGTGCGGAACGATGTTGTCGCTGCCAAGGACCACCAGATAGCGCAGCTTGGTCTTCACGGCCGGAGCCGCGACCTGGGCGTCGACGAACGTGTTGATCGCCCGCACGACGTCATCGGCAAGGACCGGATCACACGGATTGCTGTCCCAGGCCGCGTACGCCGCATTGACCGCCGCGCTGTTGTCGAGCTGGATGACCTGACCGGCCGGGGCCGTCGCACCGCCGAGTCCGGCGACGAGCTGCCCGGCGGCGGTCATCACCTGCGCTGCCGCCGCTGCCCCGTACTGCTGCGTCAGTCGCTGGTTGTTGGCGAGCACGATCGTGTTTTCCGTGCCCTGGAACCCGCTGCTGTTGAGCAGCGGCGTTGCAGCCGCGGCTGGGGCCGGGTTGGGGAACGTGCGCGGCGCGCAGTCGGGCAGCTGGACCGGGCCGGTGACCCGGATGCGGACCACGAACGGTTCGGACCCGTGCGCGCCGTTGTAACCGGAGATCTGCAGCACGTGCCGGGTGTTGAGGTTGCAGTCCGAGCCACAGCTCGGCGCCGAGCGGGCGATGGTGCTGACCTGCTCGGTGTCGGTGCCCCGGGTGGCCGAGACGGCCGCAACCGGACGGTCCGTCAGCAGGGGGATGTCCTGCAGGGCGGCAGGCACAATGCTCGCGTCGGGATGGGCGTAGCTGGCGTCCTGGGTCGGCGCCTCGCCGAAGGGCACCTGCTGGCCCGCACCGTGCAGCAGTCCGTCGCCGGCCGCCCCCACGGGGTCGTAGAGGACGGCGTCGTAGTCATGCGCAAGATGACTGAGGGTGACCTCCACCTGCTGGCCGGTGGGCACGTTGAAGGGCACGTACAGCACCTGTCCGGCGGCGCTGAGCCGGCCCACGATCAGCTGGTCGGCGTAGCCGACCGGGCCGTTCGGGGTGGTCGACGGCGGCGCGCTGGTGTCCGGCGTCACGATGACGTCGGGGGCGCTCGCGTGCACCGCGGTCACGCCGGTGCTCTGCGCGTCGACCGTGGTGCTGTACGTGCCGGCGGTGAAGCTCGGCACGATCGAGTAGTTCAGCTGGACGTGCGCCGCCTGGTCCAGGCACGTCAGCGGGCCACTCGGGTTGTTTTGCGTGAAGGTGCTGGCCGGCACCGAGAAGACCAGCCCGCGGGCGGGGTCGGTCGTGGGCTCGGGCCACGCGATGTCGGTGTTGGTGACCGTGGAGTGCAGGGTGAGGCTCTGCGGCACGTAGCGGAGTCCTGCCGGCAGCTTGACCGCCGTGGTCAGGTTGGTGGTTTGCCCGCAGTTGACGTCAAACTCGAGCTGCTGCTGGATCTGGCCGCCGAGCGCGTCGGGCGGGATCTGATCCAGCGGCAGGGACTCCCAGTCGAAGCTGGAGCGGTCGAGGAAGGTCTCGACCACATTCCCGAGCGTGAACTGGTTGAGCGCGGTGCCGAGGTCGGCGAAGGTGGCCGTCGCCTGCAGGGCGGGCACGACAGCCGGGTCGCTCAGCGACCGGTTCATGTTGGAGCACGGCGCGTGGCTGTCGCTGCAGTTGACCACCGCGGCCAGGTTGGGCAGGTCGGCGAGGTGGATTCCGTCGCCGATCGTCGTCCCCGGCAGATTGAGGCTCGCCACGGTGATCCCGCCGAAGATGGACTCGTCGAGCGGCGTCTTGCCAGCGCTCTGGCTGTCGGCGACGAGGCTCCCCACCGTGACCGCACCGGCCCGCGTGGCGTCGATGGCGACCCCGTTGAGGTCGAGCTCAAACAAGGTGCGCTGCAGACCGCTCCCATCGTTGCAGGAGCCCCCGTGGGCCAACTTCGGCAGGTCCGAGCACCAGTCCACGTTGCCAAACTGATCCAGCCGCAGGTTGCCGGCCAGGATGGACAGCAGCGTCACATTGGCCAGCGGGGAGTAGGCCACGTTGATGTCACTGAGCCCGAGCCGGTCGAGCGGCGGATCTGCCGGTGGCGAGGTGTCCGAGACCGTCTTCGTCGGGTCAAGCAGATCCCGCAGGGTGAGGTGCGCCGGGGGGACGGTACGCAGGGCGGGGTACGGCGCGAGCAGATCGCTCCAACCCCCCTGGCGGTACAGCGGGAGCTGGTCCAGCGGGACACGGCCCAGCGGGACCCGACCCAGCGGCACACGGCCCAGCGGCACCCGACCCAGCGGGACACGGCCCAGCGGGACACGGCCCAACGGCACCCGACCCAACGGCACCCGACCCAGCGGGACACGGCCCAACGGGACCCGACCCAACGGCACCCGACCCAACGGGACCCGGCCCAGCGGGGCGCTCGCGGTGGGCGCCAGCTGCTGGGGAATCAGCGACGCGGGAAGCGAGCTCAGCGGGATGGTGTTGCCGGGGCCCTTCGTGCTGATCGGACCGGCTGGGAGCCCCGGCGCGGTCACCCCGAGGTTTTGGATCCCGGACAGCGCGACGTAGCCCGCACCCTCCAGGTGAAGCCGGCTCTGCAGTTGCAGGCCGCCGGAGGTGTTGCTCGTGTCGACGACGACGTCGGCAGTGCGCCGTCCGGTCGCCGTGGGGGTGAAGCGCACCACCACATTGCAGGTCGAGTTCCGGGGAATCGCGCCGGCGCAGGTCGTGCTGACGACCGAGAAGTCACCGGGATTTGACCCGTCGATGGCGACAGAGGACACGTTCAGCGTCTTGGTGCTGATGTTGGTGTAGGTGCCCGTGTAGTCCGTGGCCGAGGCCCCGACAGCGGTGTCGGCGAAAAACCGCCGAGGCATGTCGTTGTTCTCCAGGACCTGCGGGCCCTGGATGGCGTAGTTGGCGTTGTATCCGGCGTAGACCCGGACGGGGTAGTTGGACGTCGGCGTCTCACCGGTGGCGATCGTGAGCAGGGTGGGATCGGTGAGCGTTCCGTTGACCGACCCGGTACCCAGTGCCCCCCACGACTGGTTCTGGCCCCATTCAGCGACCTGACCGTCCTGGCGGGCCGCGAAGCTGTCCAGGTCTCCCGCCGCGACCTGCGACGGGCGGTCCAGCGCGTTGTTGGGGTCGGGGACCTGTCCAGGCGTCGCCCGCTGTGTCACGCCGTCGTCACCCCAGCTCCACAGGGTGCCGTCGTTGAGAAGCAGCAACCCGTGGTAGTGGCCGGCGGACAGGCTGAGCAATTTAGCGCTGCGGGTCAGGATCACCGTCGGTGCGGTCTGGGTGCCCCCCGCCGAGCCGTTCTGCCCGCGGCCGTCCGCACCCCAGGCGTAGAGAGTCGTCACGCCGGTCCCGGAGTCGTAGGCCGCCACCGCGCTGAAATTGGTGCCTGCTGCGATGTTGACCTGGACCGCGGAACCGAAAGCCGGGAGACCGACGACAGCCTGCGGGCTGGCCACGGTGCCACTGACGTTGCCGTCACCAAGCTCACCGAAGAGTTCCTGGCCCCAGGCGTAGACGTTGCCCTGATCGTCGAGCGCGAGCAGGTGGTTACCGCTGGGCGAGATGCTGACATCCACGATGTGGCCGGTCCCCGTGGGAAAGGTCATCTGCGTGGGGGGAATCAGGGTCCCGGACCACGGAACGGTCCCCCAGACCCAGAGGCCACCGCTGGCGTCCAGCGCCGCCGCGAAGGTCTGCCCTGCCGCGACCATGACGGCCGGGTTGGTCGTGTCGAAGCCCGGCACGACCACGGGCGCGATCTGGTCGGCCCCGGTGCTGCCCTGTCCGAGCTGACCGGCGTCGTTGCGGCCGTAGCCGTACACAAAGCCGTCATGGTCGTTGTAGACGGTGAAGCCGTTTCCCCCGGCGATGCCCACCGCGTCATAGACGTGCGGATCGACACCGTTGCCGGACGACAGCTGGGTGGGTCGCACGGCGGTGCCGTTCGGGGGGGAGATCCCCAAGGCGCCATCAGAGTTGTAGCCCCAGCCGTAGCCCCAACCCGAGTCCTGCGTGTCGCCCGGGAACACCGGCGGGTTGGCGGAGGCCCCGGGCACCGCGGCCAGGGAGAAGCCCGCGATCATGCCCCCCACCGCGAGCAGGGAAGTGAGCCCGCGACGCCGTCCGCGGGAACGCGGTGCGGAGGGCGTGGGCAGGATCTGGTGCGTGAGCATGGCTCCCCCAAAGCAGTCGCGCTGCGAGCGACGATCCCGGGCCTCCGGGATCTGACAAGACGGTAGAAACAGATACCGTCCGGGGCAATGCTTTGCATGTGTCATGTTCCCGACACAACGAGCGGGGGGAGCCGGCATTAACAGCCCGTTTGTCCCATATGTACCCCGCTTGGCTCTTTCTTTGGCCGACCCGGGCGGTCCCGTCGCCCACGTCATCGACGGCTCACTTCTCTTCGTCGACGTCGCCGGCTTTACCGCGCTGTCAGAGCGACTGGCGAAGATTGGCCGGGGCGGGGCGGAAGAGGTGACCGACGTCATCGACGCCACCTTCGCCCGGCTCCTGTCCGCCGCCTACGAAGACGGTGGGTCCTTGTTGAAGTTCGGTGGGGATGCCCTGCTGATCTTCTTCGAAGGCCCCGACCACACACTTCGCGCCGCCCATGCGGCGGGATCGATGCGCCGCCGCCCCGCGGAGCTCGGGTCCATCGTCACCTCGATCGGCCCGGTACGCCTGCGCGTGTCGATGGGCCTTCACACCGGCCGTTTCGTGTTCATGATCGTCGGAGAGCAAGCCCGAGAGCTAGTCGTCACGGGGCCGGCTGTCTCGACGACCGTCCGGCTGGAGAAGGCGGCGTCGGCCGGGGAGATTGTCATCTCCGCCGAATGTGCCGCGCAGCTACCAGCAACCGTGACCGGCCGCCGGCTCGACGGCCACTTCGTCATCCGGCGGACGCCCCGGCCCTCCCTGCGCCGGCACGAGGGAGGGGACCCGTCGGCGTCGAACGCTGACACATTCCTGCCGGGCTGGCTCCAAGACCACGTGCTGGGCGACCAGACCCCTGAGCACAGACGGCTTGCCGTCGGCTTCATCCAGTTCACCGGGCTGGACGGCATGATCGAAACGGAGGGTGTTGACCGCGCGACGACGGCCGTCCACGACCTTGTCTCGCGGTTCCAGAAGTCGGCCGACAGATACACCGTCTCCCTGCTCGGAAGCGATGTAGATGCGGACGGCGGCAAGCTCTTCGCTGTCGCCGGAGCCCCCAAAGCCACCGAACGCCACGAAGAGCGCCTGATCCGGGTCTTCGCTGACGTCTTGAGCACTGCCTTCCCCCTGACCCTTCGGGCGGGAATCACCAGCGGACCGGTGTTTGTCGGGGACGTAGGACCGCCCTACCGCCGCACCTTCACCGCGATGGGCGACCAGGTGAACCTCGCGGCGCGGCTGATGGCACACGCCGAGGCAGGCCAGCTTGTCGTCAGCGGCGAGGCAGTCCGTGGCTGCCCCCAGGACACCCAGGTCAGCGCGTTGGAGCCCTTCCATGTGAAGGGCAAGAAAGACCTGCTGCAGGCCTTCGTCGTCCGCGGGGTCGGCTCCACCGAATCGCCTGAGCCAGAGCACCGCGAGCTGCTAGGGCGCGCCCGAGAACGAGCGGTACTCGACACGGCAGTGGCGGACTGCCGCTCTGGCCGGGCGTCCCTGATCGAGTTGGTGGGGCCGCCGGGAGTGGGTAAGTCGCGGCTTGCCCAGGCCTTCCTCAACTCCGCGAGGGAGCTGAAGGCGCTCCGCGTGACCGCGCAGCCGTACGAGCAGTCGCGACCATATTCCGCCGCGGCCTGTCTGCTGAGAGCTGCACTCGGCGTGGGCGCCGACAGCACGGGCGACGCGCTGGCCACCCGGCTGAGAGAGGTCACCGACGGCGCGGACGGCTGGTCTGACGAGGCGTATGAGCTGCTGTTGCTCGTGTTGGGATCCGACCACTTTGCCGCACCGGCGCCACGAGCGGCGTCCGTCGGTGTCTCAGCGACGGCGGTGCAGGAAGACGAGCGGCGTCGGGCAAGATTGCACAGGGCGGTCCTGCGCCTGCTCCAGCGCACCATCGTCGGCCCGCACGTGGCCCTTCTTGAAGACCTTCACTGGTGCGACCAATCCAGTCTCGAACTATTCGCCTACCTGTTGCGCGATGGCAAGGCACTCCCGTGGTGCGTCGTCGCGACGCGCCGCCCCGGGGGCCGCAGCCTGGTTTCGCCGCGCTCGGGGTTCGGGACGCTCCTACCGCTTGAGGGCCTCGACGACGCCACAGCCTTCGCACTCATCGAGCAGGCTGTGGCGCACGCCCCCCTCCCAGCCAGTGTGATCCGGCAACTGGTTGCCAAGGCGGGCGGGAATCCCCTGTTCCTGACCGAGCTGGCCAAGTCAGTGGACGACTCAAACTTCGACGGGGGCATCCCCGACTCCGTCGAGGCCGTGATCAACGCCCGTCTCGACGCGCTCCCCCGCCCAGCTCGGCGACTTCTACGGGAAGCATCTGTGCTCGGGATGGAGTTTGACTTCGCGGTGCTGCGCGAGTTGGCCAGTGACGAGCCGGATGCGACATTGCGCGCGGAACTGGGGGAGTTTCTCGTCGTCTCAGAATCCGGGTGCCGGTTCTCTCACTCTCTGTTCCGCGAAGTCGCCTACGAGACGCTCCCCTTCAAGGGCAGGCGCGCGATGCACCTGCGGGCACTGCAGGTGTTTGAGCACAGAAGTGCCGACGTGGAACTGCTGTCCCTCCACGCACATAACGCGAGGGATCTTTCGAAAGCCTGGACGTATGGGCTCCAAGCAGCCCGACGGGCAGCCGCCCGGTCGGCCCATGCCGATGCGGCGGTGGCCTTCCAACAGGCCCTGGACGCCTTCACGGAGGGACACCTGCCCTTCCGGGACGAGGCCTTCCAGGCCTACCAGGAGCTCGGCAACTCGTTGTACCGCTCCGGTCGGTTCACCGAGGCGACCAGGGCCTTCAGGCGGGCCCGCCACCTGTCTCCACACGGGGCATGGGGTGACCCTGATCTGCTCATCCTCGAGGGGCGCCTGCGGATGGACCTCGGTCGGTTTCCCGAGGCGCTGAGCTGGTTCACCCGCGGCGAACACGCCGTGCGAAGTGTCTCCACGAATGTTCTGGAAAAGCAGGCGCTGGTTGACATCGGCCGAGCCAGCACGCGCTTCCGACAGGGGCGCTACCGGGACTGCATCGAGCTTTGCCATCGCGTGATCCGATCGTCGTCATCAACGTCGGAAGCGGTTCTTGCCCATGCCTACTACTTGCTGCACCTCGCGCTCACGACCATTGACAGCCCGGAGCGACTGCTCTATCGGGACAAGGCGCTGCCCATCTACGAGCGGCTGCACGACCTCGGTGGCCAAGCCCGCGTGTTGAACAATCAAGGGGTAGACGCGTACTACGAGGGGCGATGGAGCGACGCCCTTGAACTGTGGGAGCGCAGCGGCACCCTGGACGAGCAGGATGGCGAGACCGTCGGCAAGGCCGTTTCGACAAACAACATCGCGGAGATCCTTTCGGATCAGGGTCATTTCGACCGTGCGCGCAGCATCTTTCGGGAGTCGAGTCAGGTCTTCCGGACGGCCGAGGACCGCGTGGGGTCGCTGCTGGTCCTCAGCAATCTCGGCCGACTCGAAGCGCGGGCGGGTAACTACCGCGAGTCAGAGCGGCTGCTGACCCAGGCGCTTGAGGGCTTCAGCGACATCGGCGCCACGGGGATGACGCCCGACGTACGACTCCGGCTCGCCGAGCTTGCCCTCTACTCCGGGGATCACACCTCCATCCAGGGACGGCTCGACGGCCTGGCAGAAGGCGAACTCCAAGGCGCTGAGCAGCAATCGTCGGCCGCCCTCCTCGGGGCACTTGCGGCTGCGGTGCGCGGCGATCCTGAAGGGGCCCTGGCGCAGGCCGACGCCGCCATCGCGCTGGCCGGCCACACCGCCCTTTACACGTCGGGGATGGCGCATCGGGTCCTGGGAATCCTTCTGGGTCCCGAGGAGGGCGCCGAGCCCTTGCGGCAAAGCAACCTGCTCCTCCGGCAGCTCGGCGTCGTGCAGTTCCGATCGGTGCTCGAAGGTAACTCCCTCGTTTCTCTCGTTGGCAGCGTCGTCCCCGCGCAGCAACCCTCTGCCTGACGGAGCGGCACCCCCGCGTGTGACAGTGTCGGCACGTGCACGACCATCACCTCGGCGGACCGCGTCGACCTGCGGGGGGCGGCGACGACGGGGCCCGTGTGGACCCAGCGGGAAGAGCGGCTGTCCACGAAGGCCATGCCCGGCTGGGCGGGAACGTCGACCACATCTCGGTCCAGGAGGTCACCCCCGCGGGCCGTCGAGCGGCCGAACCAGCACGGGAGCTGCAGCTCCCTGTGCTCCGCCGGTTCCGCCGCCCGCATCGCGGCGCCGACGAGTGGCGGACGCCGTTGCCGATGTGGGCCATGGGCCTCGCGCGCCAGCTGCGCGCCCTGCCTCCCTTGCCCGACGGAACGGTCGTGGAGTGGGCCGATGGCGGGCGGCGGTGCTGGGTAACCGCGATCCGCGAGGCGCCGCGCGGATGACCGAGGAAGACATTGCCATCTGCTCGGCCAAGGGCTGCCGCCAGCCGGCGACCAACGCCGTCACCTGGCGCAACCCCAGCCTGCACACGGTCGGTCGGGAGAAGGTCTGGGTGGCCTGCGCCGACCAGCTCGCCCACCTGTCCGACCATCTGGCGGGGCGCGGCTTCCTGCTGCACACCGAACCGCTGTCGTGTTAGCCCTCGCGGGCCAGCAGGTGCTTGCCTCGAGCCTTCCGCCCGACGTGCCCGCCGCCGTGGTCATGAACGTCCACATCACCGGCCTCGCCGTCGCCCGCTCCATGGGCCGGTCCGGCATCCAGGTCGTCGGCCTGGACATGGAACGCGGGGGGCTCGGGCAGCATTCGCGTCACCTGGCCGGCCTCGGCCTGGTCCCAGGACCCGAGGTCGACGGAGGCGCGGCGCTGGCCGAGCACCTGCTGGCGCTGGGCCCCAGCTTCCCCGCCCGCCCGGTGCTCATGCCCACCAACGACGACTGGGTCCTCGCCCTGACCCGGCACCGCGACGCCCTGGAGCCCCACTACCGGTTCCCCTTCGCTGCCTACGACGTGGTCCAGCGGGCCCTGTCCAAGTCGGAGCTGTACCGGGCCTGCGCCGCGCTGGGCATCCCCACGCCGCGCACCTGGTATCTGGACGAGACGCCCGCCGCCGCTGTCGCCGATCAGGTGCCCTACCCGTGCGTGCTCAAGCCCGATGACAGCCGCGGCTTCTACCGGGCTTTTGGCGTGAAAGTGTTCGTCGTCCACTCCCCGGTCGAGTTCGGAGCCCGGGTCGACGAAGCCGCGCTCAAGGGCCTGACCCTCGTCGCGCAGGAGTGGGTGGACACCGAGCCCGGGGGCTTTTGGTCGGTGGCCTCCTACCTGTCCGCGGGCGGGACCGCCAGGGGACTCTTCGTGGGCCGCAAGCTCGAGCAATGGCCGCCGGACTTCGGCACCTCCTGCCTGGCCGACGCCCGGTGGGATGTGGACCTTGCGGCCGCCGGAGTGGCGGTGCTCCGACAGCTGGGTTACCACGGGATCAGCGAGATCGAGTTCGTCCAGGACACGGCCACTGGCCGACACCTGCTCCTGGACGTCAACACCCGTCCCTGGAAGTGGATCGGCCTACCGATCGCGGCTGGCGTGGACCTCCCGCTGCTCGCCTACCGAGACGCCATCGGTGACCCGTTCGAGTCTCCGGCGCAGGCCGACGGCACCCGATGGACGTTCCTGCGGGACTACGCCCGACTGTTGGCCTCCCGCGCCGCAACCGTTCCCGAGCATGCGGTGACCAAGCAGGAATGGCTGGCGCTCCTCTCCGGCTCCCGGTCGGACCTCGTCGACGCTGTTCACGATCCGGATGACCCCGAGCCCGGCTTCGACGTGATCTGGGAGGAGCTGCAGGGCGGGAGCGGCTACTCCTGCGCCTGCTGAGGACTAGGAGTTCGGACCGCCGCGCGCGACGTCCGCGGTGACCAGGGAGGACCGCGTCGGGCAGTCCACCCGCTGGCAGGGGGCAACCTTCCAGGTCAAGATGTGGTCCTTCCCCCGCGACAGCCAGCACAGCTCCGCCGGACCACAGTTGGGGATGGGCGTCACCCACCCGCGGGTCCCTCCGGGAGTCACCCGCAGAGCCAGGACCTGCGCGGGTGAGAGGTCCATCCGGCCGATCGCGTAGCCGTCCAGGCTGCCGGCGCCGGTGACACCCTGCTCCTCGACGACCGCCCCAGGCGGCAGGGCGGCAACCGCCTCGGCGATCAGTGCACGCTTGACCTGACGGAGGTGGTAGGCCGGGTAGACCACCGAGTACAGGGACATCACGACAAAACCCGAGGTGATCCCCAACGCACCCAGCACGATCAGGTTCCGGGTCTTGAACACCCCTCGCGTCATGCCATCAAGGCTGGCACACCCCCCGAGGCGATGCACCCGCATTACGCGCGTGTCGACCGGCTACCGGTACCGGAAGCCGTCGAGGAAGCGGCGGAACACCCCGCCCTCCGCAGGGAGCGGAGCCGCCAGCGGGGGCGGCGCAGATGTGGTGCGGGCGATGGGGGCGTCGTAGTCGGTACGCCGGATCGCGTCGACCACCGACAACTCGTCGAAGTCCTCCGAGCCGGGGATCGAGGGAACGAATCCCACCAGGACCCCGTCACGCATCACCTGGGCCTCCAGGCCCGCGGTCCCATCCGTGTCCCACACCGCAAACCGGCCGTCCCGCAGGGCGATCCGGATCCCGAACTGGTAGACGCCCGCCTTCTCCATGTGCGCGTCAAGTCCCGTCGCCCGGAGCTGGTCGACCACGCGCCTTGCCCTGTCCTCGTCCATGACCCTCCCCAACGCGGCAGGCCGCTGATCGGTGCCCTCCGGCCGCCTAGGCTCGGGACATGCGCTTCGGCTACTGGATGCCCATCTTCGGCGGATGGCTGCGCAACGTCACCGATGAGGGTATGACCGCCGACTGGACGTACGTGCGCGCTGTCGCGGTGGAGAGCGAGCAGCACGGTTTCGACCTCACCCTGATCGCGGAGCTCAACCTCAACGACATCAAGGGGCACCGCGCCCCGGCCCTGGACGCGTGGACGCTCGCACCGGCCGTGGCGGCCGTCACCGAGCGCCTCGAACTCATGCTGGCCGTCCGACCGAACTACCACTCCCCCTCGCTGAGCGCCAAGGCCTTCAGCACCCTGGATTCCATCGCCCCGGGTCGGATCAGCGTCAACGTGGTGAGCTCCTGGTGGCGCGACGAGGCAACCCAGTACGGCATGCCGTTCGATGTCCACGACGCCCGCTATGCACGTACCGAGGAGTGGCTCGAGGTCTTCGTCCGCCTCCTCACCGAGGACACGGTCAGCCACCAGGGGTCGCTGTACGAGCTCGACGGCTGCATTCTCGAGCCCAAGCCGACCAGAGTTCCGGTCATCTACATGGGGGGCGAGTCACCACGGGCCAAGGAGGTCATCAGCGAGCGGGGGACGGCGTACGTGATGCACGGTGATCCGCCCGAGGTCATCGCGGCGAAGATCGAGGACATGGAAGACCGCAGGAGGGCTGCCGGACGCACGGCCTCGTTCCGCTACGGCGTGTCCGGCTACGTCGTCCTGCGGGACACCGAGGAGCAGGCGCAGGCCGAGCTCGCCCGCATCCTCGACGTCCAGGCAGACCCGGAGGCCTACGCCTCATACCAGGACTTCGTGTCCGGGTCGCATCTGGAGTCCCACGTCAGCCTCGAGGAGTACTCCGTCTCCAACCGCGGACTTCGCGCGGGCCTGGTCGGCACGCCCTCGCAGGTCACCGAACGCATCCGCGCCTACGAGGCCGCCGGCGTCGACCTGATGCTCCTCCAGTTCTCGCCTCAGCGGGAGGAGATGGCGCGCTTCGGTCGGGAGGTCATCTCCCACTATGCGTGAGCCCACCCCCGTGACCCTGACGGGCCGCGACGTTGCTCTCGTCCCGCTGACGCACGAACACATCCCTGACCTCGTGCGTGCAGGGCAGGACGAGCTCATCTGGCAATGGCTGACCGAGCACCCGCGTACGACCGAGGAGATGACCAGCTGGGTTCGTGGTGCCCTGGCCGAGGCCCAGCGAGTGGCCTTCGCCGTGATGGTGGAGGGGCGGGCGATGGGCAGCACCTCCTACCTCGACATTGACGCGACCCTCGGCGGCGTCGAGGTCGGCTGGACCTGGTACGCGCGGGAGCTGTGGGCGACCCGGGTCAACCCGGAATGCAAGCTGCTGATGCTCGGTCACGCCTTCGACCAATTGCAGGCGGACCGCGTGACTCTCAAGACCGACATTCGCAACACCCGTTCGCAGGCCGCCATCCGCAAGCTCGGCGCCCATTACGACGGGACGCTGCGGCACCACCGCTTCCGCGCTGATGGGTCGGTGCGCGACAGCGTCTACTTCAGCATCCTTGCGGCGGAGTGGCCAGAGATCCGGGAGCGTCTACTGGCCAGGCTCTGCTGACGACCGCGAGGCCGATCAGCCACGCCGCCAGGTGCCCCCCGTCCACGGGCTCACGCCGCACCGCCCACGCCGCGAGCAACGCGGCGGTGGTCCCGGCCACGAACGCCCGCCGCCACCCTGGCGGCAACTGGCTCTGCAGCTCGGCGACCAGGGCAAGCTCCCCGTAGCTGACGCCGACGTCGAGTGCGCGCCGCCACGCGGGATCGACCACGCCAACCCGGATCCCCGTCAACAGGCCGCCGGCGACGACCAACGTGGCGCCCACATGTCCCGCGGCGAACAGGCCGGCGGTCTTCCAGCTGCCCCGACGCCGCTCCACCAACGCCATGGCCACCGCAAGGCTGGGCAGTAGGGAGCCGTGCTCGGGCCGCTCCAGGACGAAAGCGCTCGCCGGAAGCACCACCAATGGCCGCCTCGCCAGGTGTTCGATGTCGGTGCTCGCACCGTGTGCCAACCGAAGCCTCTTCGCCGGACTCAGCAGGGCCGACATGCCCGCAACGCCAGCCACGGTGCCCACGTACCCGGTGGTCAGGGGCACCGAGCGCAGGAGTCGTCCGACGGCGTCCACACCTCATTCAACCGGGCCGGCAGCCGGCGGCAACTGGGGTGTCACTCCAAGGGATGACCACAGCTCGGGGATCGGCGCGGGCCCGCCCAGGGCGAGCGCGTGCACGGGATCGGCGCCCATGGCCAGCGCGTCCCCCGGCAGTTCGCAGTCATCGCTGATACCTCCCGAGGCCATGGTGCACGCGTGGGCGAGCAGGCGCGGTCGGAGGCCCAAGAAGGGCTGATCGAGCTCGCGGTCGAGATCCGCAGCCGTGCGGGCCGCCTCGATCGCCTCGTGCCACCGACCTTCTCCGGCCAGCAGGTGTGCTTTCACCGCCTGTGCCTCCCGTAGGTAGGCAGGTCCAAGCCCTACGGCGAGCGAAGAGCCGTGGGCCCAGGCCTCCCACGATGCATCCAAGCGCCCCTGCCTGTGCCAGAGCCAGGCGCCCAGGAGAACGGCGTTGCAGCGCATGCGCGGTGTGGGGCGCGCTTCGGCGGCCGGCATAAGGCGCGCCAGGGTCAGCTCGGCCTGAGTGAGGCCGCCTGAGACGACCTGGCACTCAAGTTCCACGAGCCAGGCGTTGAGGGCGACATGCTGCTCGCCAGCGTCGTGCCCGGCGATGCGGGCCTGCCGGGCCGCGCTCGCGGCCGGTGCGAGATCAAGGGCGTGAAGATCGACGATGGCACCGGCCAACGCGAGCCGTGCCCTGCCGGCCTCGTCGTCCGGTCGCAGGAACCGCTCCGAGATGTGCGACCAGTGCCGGGTCGTGCCACGCCCGGCTCCGAAGCTGTGGAGCGCCAGTTGCTGGGCACAGGTGGAGGCAAGGGCGCGGTCCCCGGCAGCTTCCGCCGCTCCGAACGCCTGCTCATAGGCAGCGCACTGAGCGCCTAGCCCGGTCGAGGTTTCTCTCGCGATGGCCTCGGCGATCGCGACGCGCGCGAGGCCCCGTGCATCGCCGGCTGCGGCGAACAACTCAGCGGCCTCGGCGAGGGCCTGACTCGCCAGAGAGGGCTCCACCTGAATCAGGGCCCTGCCAAGGGCGAGGTCGGCGAGGGCCTGAGACCCGCGGTCGCCCCGCGCGACGGCAGCCGCCCGGGCACGTTCGGCCGCGAGGCGCGCCTCCTGCTCGTCCCCCACGAGCAGCAAGGTGGTCCCACGCGCCAGCTCGAGGGGAAGCGTGTCCACACCACAGGCTTCGAAGTCCCGGGCGACGGTGACAGCTCGTTCGAGGGCTTCCGCGGCGGCGGTCGGCCGCTCCTCCCCGATGTGGGAGGCGTAGTCCACCAAGGCCGCCAGAAGGTCGGCGGCGAGTCGGCAGCCCGTCTCTTCGGCACCGTCGTACAGGGCAAGCGCCGCGTCGAGATGCATGACGCGCGCGGCCGCGGCATGCCGGGCGCCTGACGCCCGGTACCACTCGGCAGCCCGCTCATGAAGTGCAACCCGGGCGCCTCTGAGCTGACCGTCATAGGCCACGTCACGGACCAGCGCGTGGCGGAACCGCAGCAACGGCTCGCCGGATCCGCGCGGTGCCCAGCAGAGCAGCCCCCGCCCCACCAGCCGTTCGACGCCATCGCCGACGTCTCCCCCCAGAAAGGCGAGCAACGTGGGGCTGACCACATCGCCGAGCACGGCCGCCAACAGCAGCACCGCCCGTTCATCGGCGTCGAGCAGGTCGATGCGCGACGCGACGAACAGCCGCATGGCCGTGGGCACGCGGCCCAGTCCGGCTGGGTCGACCAGCTGACTGCCCGCCGCGGTCATCACGACGACCCCGTCGTCGAGGAGCAGCTGCGCGCAGTGCTCGAGATAGAGCGGAACACCGCCACTGCGACGTGCCAGGAAGCCCGCCAGCTCGGGAGTGCTTCCGGGAAGCAGTCGCTCGATCAGGGCTGAGGTGTCGTCACGGCCGAGGGGAAGCAGCTCGATCTCGCCGAGCTTCGGAAGGGAGGGGAGCGGGACGCGTGACGTGAGCAGCACAGCCAGGGAGGGGCCCGCACGCTCCACCAGCCCTGCCAGCGAGCCGAGCAGTGCAGGTCCGGCCTCGTGGGCGTCCTCGACCACCACGACCAGGCTCTGGACCTGAGCGGCCGCGGCAAGCACCCGGACCGCTGCGGCGAACTGCTCGTCGGCGGAGTCCGTCTCTGACGTGTCTACGCTGCCGATGAGCCTTCGCGCCCGACGCTCGACGATCGCCGGGAGACCCAGGTGCGGCCAGGGAGCGAGCGCGTGCAGAAGGTCAGCGAAGGGCTGGTCCGCCGCAGAACCCCTGGCGGGACATCGTCCGCGCAGCACCTGGCGCCCGCTCCTGCCCGCCCACTCCTCAGCCAGCCGGGACTTCCCGACGCCGGGTTCTCCCACGAGCAGCATTGCGTGCGGCGGCTGAACCCTGAGCAGGTCGCTGAGCAGCGCGAGCGCCTCGGTGCGGTCGACCAGGGGGGTCGACGAGACCGTGCGCCCGGCTGCCGGCACGGGGTCGAGGGTG
Organism: Actinomycetota bacterium; assembly: GCA_030775505.1. The sequence goes on from JALYIZ010000005.1 coordinate 20,128, forward strand.
GCCCAGTCGAGGGTGCGCGCCGGCACTGCTTGCTCCCGGTTGCGCAAGGTGAGGACGGCTTCCTCTCCCCAGGCGGTCACCTCCGGGACGAGCCGGACGATCTCGGCCGACGCGAGGATGGTCCCAGGAGCAGCTGCGTGGCATAGCCGCTGTGCGACGTTGACCGGGTCCCCGGCCACGGAGAATCCACCGCGCTCCCACGACGGCGCGACGAGCACTTCGCCAGCGTTCAGGCCGACGCGCAGCTGCGGCAACCGCGACCCGTACGCGGACCGCCTCTCCGTCACGAGATGCTGGAGGCGGACAGCCGCGCTCAACGCCTGATGCGGGTCCCGCTCATCCGAGCGGAGGGCACCGAACACCGCCATGAAACCGTCGCCCTCGATGGTGGGTACCACCGCGCCGAGCTCCTCGCAGAGCCTCCGCAGGCCGTTCATGAGGGGTCGCACAAGCAGGTGCACCTGCTCGGGATCCAGCGACGCGCACAGGCTCGTGTAGCCGGACAGGTCCGTGAACAGGATCGTCACCAGCCGGCGCTGCGCCTCGAAGACGGGCGAACCGCAGGAAGGACACCGATCAGCCTGCGGCGGGAGGGACGACGCGCACGCCGCACATGCGGTGAGGCTGGACGGCACCGTCACCGGTCGGCGGATCCGCCAAAGCCGCGCGTCAGGGCGGTGGTCGTGTAGTGGACGTCGACGCCGGCGACGCCTGCGACGTCGGTGACGTCGATCAGCCGGTTCATGACTGCCTCGAAGTCCGCACCCACCAGCTCCAGCACCGCGTCCACGCCCGGCGGTCCGACGACGAGATTGCAGGCCTGCTGGACGCCCTCGGCCGGTTCGTACAGCCCGCCCACGTGCTGGACGAAGGGCCGACGTCCGCCCGGGGGCAGCGTCAGGAGGGCGATCACGATGTGATCCTCACGGGCCGGGCGGATGTGCGACACGACAGGCATCGGCGGCAGAAGGAGGTACATCAGACAGTCCGCCGCGCGGCACAGGCTCACGTGCGCATCGGGGAGTCGGGCGGGGTGCGTCGGTGACGCGAAGGCGACGGCGCGATACGTGCCGGTGATGAACTCAGCGCGGGCCCGGACCAGTTCCTCGTCGACGTCTCTGTCGAGCCAGTCGGCATCGGTGTCGTGCGGGACGAGGATCATCGCGTGCGGCATGGGCCTCCCTCGGGACGTTTGGCGCAATCTAGGGCTTAGCGGTCGCCTTCGACGAGGAAGCCACGCACATAGCGTTGATGCTGGAGGCAGGCCTCGAGGGCAGCCTCCTGCGCGAAGGAGGCGCCGCGCAACGAGAAGCGGACCGGGAAGCGGCCCTGGATCTGTGGGTCAGGGTTGCCCTGGTCCGCAACGACGGAGATCCCCGGAAGCGCCCCGCAGGCGGCCTTGACCACGTCTCGCGCGGGCTCGCCACCGCCAGCCATGGTCACGACGAGGACGCGCCGGTCGGGCGCGAGCAGGTAGTCGAAGACGCCGGTCAGGATCATGCTCCCGATCGCCAGCACGGCGAACACCGAGATCAGGGCGATGTTGCCCTGCCTGCGCGTCACCCGTCTGAGTATCCCTGGGCGCGGCGGCGTCTGCCACGACGGGTACGGTCGCAACTCGCCTACCAGGAGGTCTCCGTGCAGCTGTCCAGCACCGTCGCCGTCATCACGGGTGGCGCGAGCGGGCTGGGGCTCGCCACCGCCAGGGAGCTGGCTGCGCATGGCGCGGCCGTCGTGCTTCTGGACCTGCCCTCGGCGGCCGGCGAGGACGCCGCCGCGGGAATCCCAGGAACCGCCATCTTCGTGCCCACCGATGTGACGGACGAGGACTCAGTGCAGGCCGCCATCGACCGGGCCGGTGAGCTCGGCGCGCTCCGTGTGGCCGTGAACTGCGCGGGAGTCGGCACACCGGGTCGGGTGCTGGGTAAGTCCGGGCCGCTCGCACTCGACCAGTTCGCGAGGGTCGTCACCGTCAACCTGGTGGGGACGTTCAACGTGATCCGGCTGGCGGCGGCCGCCATGGCCGCGAACGATCCGGTCGACGGCGAGCGGGGGGTGATCGTCAACACGGCCTCCGCGGCGGCATTCGACGGGCAGATCGGCCAGGCCGCCTACAGCGCCTCGAAGGGGGGCGTCGTCGGGATGACCCTGCCTGTGGCCCGCGACCTGGCCCAGTCCCTGATCCGGGTGATGACCATCGCACCGGGGCTCTTCGACACCCCGATGTTGCAGGGGCTTCCCGAGCCGGCCCGTCAGTCCCTCGCAGCCCAGGTTCCGATGCCCTCCCGGCTCGGTGACCCCCGCGAGTTCGCGGCCCTGGTCCGCCACATCTGCGAGAACCAGATGCTCAACGGCGAAGTGATCCGCCTCGACGGTTCGATCCGGATGGCCCCGAGGTAGCCCGGTGAGCGACCTCGCGCAGACCCCCCAGCCGCCCTATACGGCCGTCATCTTCACGTCGATCCGGGGCGGCGACGGGGTGGGTTACCCCGCGATGAGCGCGCGGATGCGCGAGCTGGCGGCAGCGCAGCCCGGCTACCTGGGGATCGAGTCCGCCCGGGAGGGCGTCGGGATCACGGTCTCGTACTGGACCGACGACGCAGCCGCCCGAGCCTGGAAGGGCGTCGCAGAGCACCTGGTTGCCCAGCAACTGGGGCGCGACCGCTGGTACAGCGACTACCGCGTGCGTGTCGCCACGGTGACCCGCGACTACGGCCCGTCCGGGTAGTCGACGCGCGTCAGGCGCACCGGGCGTCGGCCCAGACCTCCTGGAAGCTCACGCCGTCCCGGCGCAGCGAGTCGTGCACCCCGGCAACGGCCGTGTGCGGTTCGACCGACACCACCACGAAGCGCGCCGTCACGACCCATCTGCCGTCGATCGCGTGAGGCGCCGCCGTGACCTCCTCGAAGGGCTCACCGCGTGCGGACAACCGCTGCGTGACCTGGTCCCGCGCGGTCTCGCGGTCGGGGGCCACCTCAAGGAAGCGCACCAGCACCGCGAAGGTCGGCAGCGCCTGGTCGAGCTCGGTCCACTCGGTGAGGACGGTCATGCCGGGGTCCTACCCCGCGTGGGCCCGCCGAACACGTCAGGGAAGGAGCTCCAGGCGCCGTGCGGTGGCGACCATGTCCATCCGGTCGCTGACGCCCAGCTTGCGGCCGATGGTGGCGAGGTTGGCCTTGACGGTCAGCGCGTCCATGCCGAGGCGCTCGGCCACCTCCGCATTGCCCAGGCCCTCCGCCACGTACTGCAGCAACGACATCTCGCGCAGGGTGAGATCGACCTCGTCAGCAGTGGGCGCCGGCGGCGGGGCGGCGTCAGGCAGCAGCCGCGCCACCGAGGGGTCGGCGTAGGAGCGGCCCTCAATGACCTCGCGCAGTCCGTGCATCACCGCCTCGTGCGGGGCCGACTTGAGCAGGTAACCCAGCACGCCCGCCGCGTGGGCTGCTCGCACGGTGTACGCGTCGTCGGAGCTCGTCAGGGCCATGACGCGCGTGCCTGCCTCCTTGAGCGTGGCGATCAGCCCCAGCGAGGAGCCGTCATCCAGGCTCAGGTCCATCACGGCGACGAAGGGGTGGAACTCGGCGATGAGGCTGCGCCCCTCGGCGAGGCTGACCGCCTCACGAACCGGTGACACGCCGAGCTCAGCGAGGGCATTGCGCATCGCACTGCGCATGTAGGTGTGGTCGTCGACCACCAGCCCACCGATCAACTCCACGCTGCCTCACCTTCCCCGCCCGTGCCGATGGACCCGCCCCGGCTGCCCCTGCAGGCTAGTCCCTGCGGACTAGGGTCTCGATGATCCGGCCGAAGGAGACCGACCACGTGGTTCGCGCAGCGCTGCTCAGCGAGATCGGTGGCCCCTTGCGCCTGGTCGATCTGGACCTCCCGGACCCCGCACCTGGTCAGGTGCGGGTCCAGATCGCGGCTACCGGCGTCTGCCACAGCGACCTGTCCCTCGCCACCGGCACCCTGCGACAGCCACTTCCCGCTGTCCTTGGTCACGAGTCCGCCGGGACCGTGCTCGCCGTCGGCGAGGGCGTGACCACCTGCCGACCCGGCGATCGGGTCGTGCTGTGCTGGGCGCCGCCGTGCGGGCAGTGCTGGTTCTGTCTGCAGGCCGAGCCCTGGCTGTGCGAGCGGTCCAGCGACGCGGCAGCCAGCCCCTACGCCTCCGCGGAAGGTGCGCCTGTCTACCCGGGGCTGTCGACCGCGGGGTTCGCGGAGCAGACCCTGGTGAGCGAGCGAGCGGTCATCCAGGTCCCTGACGCCGTTCCGCTCGAACACGCCGCGCTGGTTGGTTGTGCCGTCATGACGGGAGTCGGAGCAGTCCTCAATACGGCCCGGGTCAGGTCCGGGTCGACTGTGCTCGTCGTCGGGCTCGGCGGGGTCGGCCTGGCGGTCGTCCAGGGAGCCCGGCTCGCCCAGGCCGCGCAGGTCATCGTGGTGGACCGGTCGCCGGACAAGCTGCGCCTCGCCGCGTCCATGGGCGCCACTGATGCGCTCGAGGCCGGCGGGGACCTGGCCAAGCAGGTGCGCTCACTCACCGGCGGCCGGGGTGCCGACTACGCCTTCGACTGTGTGGGTCTCGCCGAGACGATCCGGACCTCGTGGTCGGCGACCCGGCGCGGCGGCTCGGCGACCATCGTCGGCATCGGCGGGAAGGACCAGCAGGTGAGCTTCAGTGCCCTGGAGCTGTTCCACTTCGCGCGCTCGCTCACGGGCTGCGTCTACGGGTCCACGAACCCCCTCAAGGACATCCCCGTCCTGCTCGACCACGCGGCGGCCGGCCGGCTGGACCTGGGTGCCCTGGTCTCGCGCACCGTTGCCCTCGACGGGATCCAGGGGGCCTTCGACGACATGGCCGCCGGCATCGGCGCCAGGGTGGTGGTTGTGCCGTGAGTGACCACGCGGAGCACGGTAAGGACTTCTACAACGAGACCTGGGAGCTGATCGACCTCCCCACCAGGCGCCCTGATCAGGACCGGCTGATGCTCGCCACCGCCCTGGCCTCGCGACGGCACTGGGAGGAGGCCGGGGGGATGCTCGAGAGGGTCGTCGGTGACTGGCAGGTGGCCCACGTGGCCTCACTGACCGGTCACGCGAGCCTCGCCCTCGAGTTCGCCCAGGCCGCGGTCGCGCGGGCCGAGACGGCGGACCTCCCCACCTGGGTCGTCGCCTCGGCCTACGAGGGGCTGGCGCGTGCCCACGCCACGGCCGGCGACGGGAAGGCACGTGACCTGGCGGCCGCGCGGTGCCGGGAGCTGCTGGAGGCAGTCGAGGATGAGGAGGACCGGCAGCTCGTGGCAGGCCAGCTCGCCGCCGTCCCGGGCCTGCCCGGCTGATGGACCTCGGGCTGAGCGGACGGGTCTTCGTGGTCAGTGGTGGATCGCGGGGGCTGGGCTATGCGGCGGCCATGGCCTTGCGCGCTGAGGGCGCACACGTCGTGCTCGCCGCCCGCGATCCGGCGGGAGTCGCCCGCGCGGCCGCCGACCTGGGTGCTACCG
>JALYIZ010000006.1 GCA_030775505.1 Actinomycetota bacterium
GGCGACGTGGGTGGGTGACGCCGAGGGCGTCGGGCTCGGCGCGCCGTACTGACCCACGACCGGGCGCGGTCCCGGTACGGCGGTGCCCGGGGCGGCCACGCTGCCGTCGCGCAGGACGACGGGCAGCGCCTCCGGTAGTACTCCTGAAGGAACAGCCGCCGGGTGACCCTCCAGGCCGAAGATGCCGTCGTAGACCTGACGCACGATGGGCGCCGCCGTGGTGGCACCGGTACCACCCTGCTCCACCATCGCGACCACGACGTAGGCGGGAGCGGCGGCGGGGGCAAACGACGCGAACCAGGACGTCGTCTGCTTTCCGGTGACCTCGGCAGTGCCCGTCTTCCCGGCGACGACCAGCTGGTTGCGGGGGAAGCCGACGAAGGCGTTCCCCGCCGTCCCGTGCTGACCCGGGTCGGTGACGCCCGTCAGGGCGTCAGTCATGTACCGGAGGACCTCCTGGCTCACCGGCAGCTTCCCGTTCACATGCGGGGAGATGACGCTGACCCGTCGGCCGTCCGCCGACAGCAGGGCTTTGGCGACCCGCGGGGCATACAGCGTCCCGCCGTTGGCGAGAGCGCCGTACGCAGAAGCCAGCTGCAGTGGGGTGACGAGCACGTCACCCTGTCCGATGGCGAAGTTGACCAGGTCACCTGCCCGGTACTGGTAGCCGGTCGCGCAGTTCTCCGCCTCAATGGCCTGCACATAGGGCGTGAACCTCGGGTCGTGAGCGCCCTTGCAGAACGCCGCCTTGTTCTGCTCCCAGAACCGCCGCTTGTAGCCGCGGTCGGCGATGACGCCCCTCGACTCCCCCGAAAGGTCCACCCCCGTCCGCGTGCCGAAGCCCCATGCCTTGGCCATCTTGGGGAAGAACTCGTTCGCGGGCCGCGAGCTCCCGTACCCGCCGTCCTTGAGCCACTGGTCGTAGGCGAGCCGGTAGTAGACGGTGTCGCACGAACGGACCAGGGTGGTGCGGAAGTCGATGTGCCCGAAGGCTTCCCCCTCGAAGTTGTGGAACACGGATGTGCCCACGCGGTAGTCCGGCGTGCAGTCGTACTGGCCGTACAGGGAGTTGCCGGCCTGGACCGCGGCAGGGGTACTGACCACCTTGAACGTGCTGCCCGGGGCGAACAGGCCGCCCACCGACCGGTCCAGCAGCGGCACGCCCGCCGCCGGGTCCTGGAACTTGGCGGAGAACTCCTTGCTCGAGATTCCCCCCACGAAGCTCGTCGGGTCGTACGTCGGGTAGCTCGCCATGGCCACGATCCGGCCGGTGGACGGCTGCAGCACCACCACCGAGCCGGATGTGGCCGCGAGGTTTTTCTGCGTCACCTTGTCGAAGGTGCCGCGAGCGCGGTCAATGCCCTGAGCGAGCGCTGTCTCCGCCACGCGTTGAATGCCTGCATCGACCGACAGGACCAGCTGGTCGCCCGAGGACGACGGGACCTGACCGAGCGACCCGGTCACGTTGCCGTCCTTGTCGACCTGCAGCTTCTGCACGCCGTCCTGGCCGTGCAGGGCGCGGTCGTACGTCTGCTCGACGCCGGTCCTTCCGACGAGCGCGTTGTCCAGGTAGCCCGCCGCCGCAGGCTTCTTGCGCTCGTCGACGGTGATCGCGCCGAGGTAGCCGAGCAGGTGTGCGGCGAGGGTCTTCTGCGGGTACTCGCGCACAGCCTGGAACTGCGCCGTCACCCCCGGGAAGTCCTCCTGGTGCTCCATGATGGCCAGCACCCGGCTGGTCTCCGCCGGGTCGTCGGTTGCGTAGTCCTTGACCGGGACCGGCTGGTAGGGCGAGCCGTTCCAACAGGCAGGCGAGCGGGCGATCGTCTTGTCGGGAAGCCGCTCGCCGCACGGGGTGATGCTGCGCAGGATGTCGGCGGCCGGCTTGTTGACCACGGCCGCCAGCCTGGCCAGGACGTCCCGGCCGCGGTGGGGAGCGCGCAACAGGAGCGAACGGTTCACCGAGACCACCAGAGCGGTGCGGTTGCGGACCAGCGGGCGTCCCGTGTCGTCGAAGATCTGCCCCCTGGGAGCGGGGTTGACCACGTCCCGGATGCGGTTCTGGCTGGCGGCCTTCCGGTAGGCGGGGCCGGCGTAGACCTGCAGGTACCAGAGGCGACCGAACAGAGTGGCGAGGATCGACAGGACGAGCACCCGGAGGACGAACAGCCGCAATCGCGCCCGGGGGGTCATGCTGCGACCTCACGCACGGCGCACTCCTCGACGATCCTGTGCCGCAACGTGTCCCGCGGGAGGCTCAGCGGCGCTGGGAGCCCTGCTCGACGCGCCGCAGAAGCAGGGCGACCAACGGGACGATGAAGGGGGTCAGGACGACATCGTAAGGGACTGCGCTGAGCAGTCCCTGCCCCACAGCGTCGATCGTGACGCGGGCATCGCCGAGCAGGAACCCCTCGGCGGCGTACACCACGAGGGCGCCGATGGCTCCGAGGCCGACGGCGGCGAAGGGCGCCAGCGTCGACCTCTCCGTGTCGTCCTTGGTGAGCCCTGTGACGTAGCCGACCGCGGCGTAGGCCAGGGCAAGGCGGCCCAGCTGGTGGTCGGCGAGCAGGTCCACGAGGAGTCCTGCGCAGAAGCCGGTGACCATGCCCGACATGGGTCCCTCGGCAAAGGCGAAGGCGACCACGACGACCAGCACGAGGTCCGGTGCGACGCCCGGCAGCGGCAGCCGCGTCACCGCCGTGGTCTGGAGCAGTGCGGTGGTGAGCACCAGCGCGGTGCCCAGAAGGACGCGGGGGGCCGTCACGGCGAACGGGTCGGCGTCGCACCCGGCCGCGACGTCGGCGCCGTCCCGGTACGTGTCGGCGTGGGGGCGGGCGTCGTGCCACCGGCGGGGGGGGCCGACGGCGAGGCCGGACCCTGGGAAGGGGCGGAGCTCTGCGTGGGGATGGGTACCGGGGTCACCAGCGGCCGGGGCAGGGTCCGTGGACCGTCGACAACGACACCCACCCAGTCCAGCCTGGTCACGTCGACGAAGGGGGTCACCAGTCCTGTCTTGGTCAGGGTGTTGGACGTCGTGTCCAGCGAGGTGACCTTCCCGACCGGCACGCCGCTCACGAAGGTGCTCGAGCCGGTGGTGATGAACGTGTCACCCAGATTGGCCCGGAAGTTCTGCCCGATCAGCTGGTAGGTCATCGGGTTGAGTGCGTTCCCTGTGGCGATCCCGAACGCCCCGGACCGGGCGAGCCGGACGCCGACGTCGAAGCCCTTGTCGGCCAGGAGCACCACGACGGAGGTGTAGGGGCCCACCCGCTTCGTGCGTCCGACCAGCCCGTCACCGCTGATCACCGTCTGGTCCGGCTGGATCCCGTCCTTGCTGCCGACATCGATGGTGGCGGTCCACTCGAAGCCGAGCGCTGATCCGATGGTGACGACTCGTGCGGCCTTGATCGAGTAGCTCTGCAGGTCTTTCAGGTGCATCAGCCGGTCGTACTCGGCCAGCTGCCTTCGGAGGTCATCGGTCTGCCGTAGCTGCTCGCGCAGCCGGGCGTTCTCCAGCTGGAGCCGGCGGTTGTCATCCTGGTAGCGGCCCAGGCGAGGCAGTCCCCCGAGTGCGTCGCCCACCGCCCTGGCAGCGCCACCCACCGCGCGCTGGGCAGGGCCAAAGACGGTGTCGAGACCGCGCCGCACTGCGTCGAAGGGCGAATGCGAGCCGTAGCGGTAGTCCAGCGTGGTGAGGGTGAAGGCCGTCAGCAGCAGCAGGACGAGGACCAGCCGCAGCCTGCGGGTGCCGCGCACGGGGGCGCCGTCTCGATGACCCGCCGACTAGTGCCGGGGCTCGGAGATCAGCACCTGCTGGAGGGCCTCGAACTCCTCGACGCACTTGCCGGACCCGATGGCGACCGAGTGCAGCGGGTTGTCCGTGATGTGGATGGGCATCCCGGTCTCGTGCTTGAGACGCTCGTCGAGTCCCCGCAGCAGCGCTCCACCACCGGTCAGCACGATGCCGCGATCCATGACGTCCCCCGACAGTTCCGGCGGGCACTTGTCCAGCGTCGTCTTGACCGCGTCCACGATGGCGTTGACCGGCTCTTCGATCGCCTTGCGGATCTCCTCCGCGCTGACGACGATCGTTTTGGGCAGACCGCTCACCAGGTCTCGTCCACGGATCTCGGCGTGGGGCTCGTCCGGCATCGGGAAGGCCGACCCGATGGCCATCTTGATCTCCTCGGCGGTGCGCTCGCCGAGCATCAGCGAGTACTCCTTCTTGACGTAGGAGATGATCGCCGCGTCGAGCTCGTCCCCGCCGGTGCGGATCGATTGGCTCGTCACGATGCCGCCCAGGGAGATCACCGCGACCTCGGTGGTGCCTCCGCCGATGTCGACGACCATGTTGCCGGTGGGCTCGTGCACGGGCAGCCCCGCCCCGATGGCCGCCGCCATGGGCTCCTCGATGATGAACACCTTGCGGGCGCCGGCCTGGTATCCGGCGTCCTTCACGGCGCGCTGCTCGACACCGGTGATGCCGGACGGGACACACACCACGATGCGCGGCTTCGCGAAGTGCCGACGGCGGTGCACCTTCTGGATGAAGTAGCGGAGCATCCGCTCGGTCGTGTCGAAGTCGGCGATGACGCCGTCCTTGAGGGGGCGGATGGCCACGATGTTCCCGGGCGTCCGGCCGATCATCCGCTTGGCCTCGGTGCCCACCGCCAGGATGCCGCTGGTGTTGGTGTTGATCGCCACGACAGAGGGCTCGTTGAGCACGACCCCGCGGCCCCGGACGTACACGAGCGTGTTGGCGGTACCGAGGTCGACGGCCATGTCTCGGCCGAGGAAGGACATAGACGAGTTGCTAGCCATGGGCGGAAAGGAGACCTCTCGTCTTCGGTGCGTGGGCTGCAGACGCGCGGCGGCAGGGCGCCGGGACACGTGGCGCAGGCCCTAGCGTAACCGCCAAAGGCGCCAGAAGAGCGGCCCCCGTCGACCTGAGGTGGAGGTTAAGGGGGGTCCCTGTGGGGGACGGCACGCGCCCCGAGCGGCGGGGCCGCCCGCTCACAGAGCGGGAAAGAAGATCCCGATCTCGCGGGCAGCCGACTCCGGCGAGTCCGACCCGTGGACCAGGTTCTGCCCGATCTCGAGCGCGAAGTCGCCGCGGATCGAGCCCGGACTGGCCTCCACCGGGTTGGTGACGCCCATCAACCGCCGGGTGCCGGCCACCGCGTTGGGACCCTCGACGACGAGCGCGACCAGAGGTCCGCCTGTGATGAAGTCCACGAGCTCGCCGAAGAACGGCCGGGCGGCATGCTCTGCGTAGTGCTGCTCAGCCGTCGGCCGGTCCAGCGTGCGCAGCTCGAGGGCCACCAGCGTGAGCCCCTTGCTCTCGAGCCGGCCGACCACCTCGCCGACGAGTCCGCGGCGCACGCCGTCGGGCTTGACGAGGACGAGGGTGCGCTCCGTTGACACTGCGGGGTCTCCTGAGGTCGGCGTTGGTCTGAGAACCTACCGGAGCCGCATGAGGGTCCTCACCTCGCCGGCCGTGACCACGGACCCGGCCACCAGGACACCGGCCCCGCCGTACGCCTGCTCGCCCTCCGCCAGCCGGACCGCTGTGTCCAGTGCGTCGTCGAGCCGGTCCTCTGCATCGACCCGGTCCTCGCCGAGGACGTCGACGGCCAGGGCGTACAGGTCGTCGACGGGCATGCGTCGAGGCGAGGAGTTCTGCGTCACGACGACACTCGTGCAGGCCCCGTCGAGCACCTCGAGCATGGCGCGCACGTCCTTGTCCGCGAGACAGGCCAACACGACAACGAGCGCGGTGAACGAGAAGGCCTCGGCGAGCGCCTCCGTCGTCGCGCGCATGCCATGCGCATTGTGAGCGGCGTCGACCACCACGGTGGGCGAGGTCCGGACGACCTCCAGCCGGCCCGGGGACGTGACCGAGGCGAACCCGTCACGAACTGCTTCCACGTCCAAGCGCCCACCTGTTCCCCCGCCGAGGAACGCCTCCACCCCCGCGAGCGCGGCTGCGGCATTGCCCGCCTGGTGTCGGCCGAATAAGGGCAGGTACAGCTCCTCGTACCGCCCGCCCAGGCCCTCGAGGGTCAGCAGCTGCCCGCCCACGGCGGACTGGCGCTCCACCACGCCGAAGTCCACCCCCTCGCGAAGGGGGGTGGCTCCGACCTCGACACAACGACGCAGCAGGACCTCGGCGGCGTCGGGGACCTGCGCGGCGAGGACGACGGTGGCTCCGGGGTGGATGATGCCGGCCTTCTCCGCAGCGATCTCGGCGACGGTGCCCCCGAGCAGAGCAATGTGGTCGAGCCCGATGGGGGTCACAACGCAGGTCTGCGCCTCGACGACGTTGGTGGCGTCCCACCGACCCCCCAACCCCACCTCGAGCACGGCAACGTCGACCGGAGCGTCGGCAAAGGTGGCGAACGCCATGGCTGTGAGGACCTCGAAGAAGGTGACGGGAGCGGGGGTCCGGGTGTCCACGAGCTCCACGTACGGCGCGACCTCGTCATAGGCCGCGACGAACTGCGCCTCGGTCACGGCGGGACCGTCGAGGCTGATCCGCTCGGTCACGTGTTGCAGGTGGGGACTGGTGTAGCGACCGCTGCGCAACCCGAACGAGCCGATCAACGCATCCACCATGCGCGCGGTGCTGGTCTTGCCGTTGGTCCCGGTCAGGTGGACCGAGGGGTAGGCCCGCTGCGGGTGGCCCATCAGGTCGGTGAGCAGCTGTATCCGCTCGAGGTCGGGAACCATCCGGTCCTCGCTCGGGAAGCGCCCGGCAAGGGCGGTGAGCACACGCTGCAGCGTCACTCCGCAGCGGCCCGGAGGGTCACGTCGACGCTCGGTTCGCCCTCGTCGAGCACCAGCGTGGCGACGACCCCCGCGTTGGTCAGGTCCACCTGGGCCGCGCGGACCCAGGACAGCCGGGACGCCGTGTCCGTGACCCGGACCTGTTCCACTTGCGCGCGCATGGACACCTTTGCGGTGCTCTTGGCCTTACGCACCTGGGCCAGGACCTCAGCGACGGCCGTCAGCTGGGCGGGGTGGCCCTGGGCCCCCCCGCTGTCGCGCAGCGAGAGGGCATCCGGCCACGGCTCGGTGTGGACAGAACCGTCCTTGAACCAGGACCAGACCTCTTCGGTCGCGAAAGGCAGGACCGGTGCGAACAGGCGCAGCAGGGTCTCCAGGGCGAGCCGAAGGGCTCGGCAGGCCGAGTCCCCGGCCGCGCCGCCCGCGTAGGCCCGGCTCTTCACCAGCTCGATGTAGTCGTCGCAGAAGGTCCAGAAGAAGGCCTCGGACCTCTCGAGGGCCCGGGCGTAGTCGTAGGACTCGAACGCTTCGGTCGTGGCCTCGACGACGTCAGCCAACGCGGCGAGCATGGCCAGGTCAAGCGGTTCGGTGATGGGGCTCGTCACCGCCGCCGGGGGGAACCCCAGAGCGAACTTCGAGGCATTCATCAGCTTCAGGGCCAGGCGCCGACCGACCTTCATCTGACCGAAGTCCACGGCCGTGTCCGTCCCCGGTCGCCCACTGCAGGCCCAGTAGCGAACCGCGTCCGAGCCGTACTCCTCGAGCAAGGGAAGGGGCGTCACCACGTTGCCCTTCGACTTCGACATCTTCTTGCGATCCGGGTCGAGGACCCACCCGTTGATCATCGTGTCGCGCCAGGGCAGGCCCCCGTCCTCCAGATGCGCCCGTACGACGGTCGCGAAAAGCCACGTGCGGATGATCTCGGGACCCTGCGGGCGCAGGTCCATCGGGTAGACCCGACCGAGCAGATCAGGGTCGTCCTCCCACCTCCCGACGATCTGCGGCGTGAGTGAGGACGTGGCCCAGGTGTCCATGACGTCGGGGTCGCCGGTGAAGCCGCCCGGAAGTCCCCGCTGGTCCTCGGTGTAACCCGGCGGGGTGTCGCTGCTCGGGTCCACCGGCAGAGAGTCTTCGTCAGGCGGGATGGGCCGGTCGTACTGCGGCTCACCCGTGGTGCTGAGGGGGTACCACAGGGGGATCGGGACGCCGAAGTACCGCTGCCTGCTGATCAGCCAGTCCCCCATCAGACCCTCGACCCAGTTGTCGTACCGAGCCTTCATGTGCCTGGGGTGCCAGCGCAGTTCGGCGCCGCGCTCCAGCAGCTGGGCGCGCAGCTGCTGGTCCCGGCCGCCGTTGCGGATGTACCACTGCCTGCTGGTCACCACCTCGAGCGGGCGCTCGCCCTTCTCGAAGAACTTGACAGGGTGCGTGATGGGTCGCGGCTCGCCCGCAAGATTACCCGAGGCCCTCAGCATCTCCACGACGGCCTTCTGCGCCTGCTTGATCGTCTTGCCCACCAGTTCGGCATAGGGGCCAGCGGGGTCCACTCCCTGGGGCGCCTCGGACAGGATGCGCCCGTCTCGCCCCACGATGCTGCGGACAGGGAGGTCGAGCTCGCGCCACCACACGACATCGGTGAGGTCGCCGAAAGTGCAGATCATCGCGATGCCCGAGCCCTTGTCCTGCTCGGCCAGGTGGTGGGCGAGCACGGGGACCTCCACCCCGAACAACGGTGTCCGCACGGTGGTTCCGAAGAGCTCGCGATAACGCGGGTCGTCGGGGTGGGCCACCAGGCCGACGCAGGCAGGGAGCAGCTCCGGCCTGGTCGTCTCGATGTGCACGATGCCCGCATCGTCCGTGCGCGCGAAACCGACCCGGTGATAGGCACCTGGCTGGTCGCGGTCCTCCAGCTCGGCCTGCGCGACCGCCGTGCGGAAGTCCACATCCCACAAGGTGGGCGAGTCGGCCGCATAGGCCTCTCCCCGGGCAAGGTTGCGGAGAAAGGCCCGCTGCGACGCGCGCTGCGCTACCGGTCCGATCGTGGTGTAGGTCTGGGTCCAGTCCACGGACAGCCCGAGGCGTCGCCACAGCTGCTCAAAGGCCTGCTCGTCCTGCGTCGTCAGTCGCAGACAGAGCTCGACGAAGTTGCGTCGCGAGACCGGAAGGGGCTCCTTGCCGGGCTGGTCGGGTGGGCTGAAGCCGGCGTCGAAAGGCAGGCTCGGGTCACAGCGCACGCCGTAGTAGTTCTGCACCCGGCGCTCGGTCGGCAGCCCGTTGTCGTCCCACCCCATCGGGTAGAAGACGGAGCGCCCACGCATCCGCTGGTAGCGCGCGACGCTGTCGGTTTGGGCGTAGCCGAACACCGAGCCCATGTGCAGCGAGCCGCTGACCGTGGGCGGTGGGGTGTCGATGGAGAACACCTGCTGGCGCGGCGCCGTGCGGTCGAAGGCGTACGTGCGCTGCTCGTCCCAGACCGAGCCCCAGCGCTCCTCGAGGCCGTCGAGGGAGGGTCGTTCGGGCACCCGGCTCCGTGCATGGTCGGTCACCCCCAGGAGTCTAGGGAGCCCACCCGAGACCCCCGCCGGACCTGTGTCTAATCTCGCCGGGTGGATGGTGACGTTGAGCTCGACGGCTCGTGGTGTATCGGCGGCAAGCCACACGGCGGCTACCTGCTGAACCTGCTCGCCCAGGCGGCACATGACGACCGGTATCCCCACCCGATGGCCGTCAGCGCCCACTACGTGTCGTCGCCCGACCCTGGGCCTGCGCAGGTGGAGGTCGAGCGCCTGCGGACCGGTCGCCGGGTGAGCTCCTCGCGGGTCAGGCTGGCCCAGGATGGCGTGATCCGGGTCGAGGCGCTCGTGTCCGCGGGTCGGCTGGAGGCCACGTCCCAGCCCTACTGGGTCTCGGACGTCGGCCCTCCTGAGCTTCCGCCGCCTGAGGACTGCCCACGGTCACCCTCCCAGGGGCCGCGCGGGATGACCGTGGGCCACCTCGACCACGTCGACCTGCGCCTGGACCCCGAAACGCTTGGCTGGGCCTCACGCAATCCGGCCCACCGGGCCGAGTTCCGGGCGTGGATCAGACGGGACGACGGTGCCGACGCCGGCACCGGCGACCTCCTGGTGTTCGCCGACGCGCTCCCCCCGGTCACGTTCGACCTAGGACTCATGGGGTGGGTACCGACGCTTGAGCTGACGGTGCTGATCCGGGCGCTGCCCGCTCCGGGCTGGCTGCGGGCCGTGCAGCGGGCTCGGCTGCTGCAGGGA
The DNA here is from genome assembly GCA_030775505.1 of Actinomycetota bacterium. Next base: position 10,053 of record JALYIZ010000006.1, read on the forward strand.
GAGTGGCTGGACGAGGAGTGCGAACTGTGGGACAGCCGGGGCCGGTTGGTGGCTCAGGCGCGCCAGCTCGCCGGGTACCGGCTGCCGGAGAGCAGCTGACCTCGGGCCGGCCCGATCAGGCGGACTTCTCGCGTCGTTCCCGTCGGGCAGGTGCGGCCGCGTCCCGCGGGACGAGCGTGGGGTTCACGTGCTCGAGGACGACCTCGCGTGTGATGACGCACTTGGCGACGTCACCCCGGCTCGGGATCTCATACATCACGGAGAGCAGGACCTCCTCCATGATCGCCCGCAGCCCACGCGCACCGGTACCGCGCAGGATGGCCTGGTCGGCGATCGCTTCCAGGGCATCCTCGCTGAACTCCAGCTCGACCTGGTCGAGCTCGAACAGCCGCCGGTACTGACGGATCAGGGCGTTCTTCGGCTCGGTGAGGATCCGGATCAGGGCCGTGCGGTCGAGGTTGTGGACGCTGGTGAGGACCGGCAGTCGCCCGATGAACTCCGGGATCATGCCGTACTTGAGCAGGTCCTCCGGCATGGCTTCGCCGAAGACGTCGTTGCTGTCCACCTCGTGCTTGGAGTGCAGGACAGCCCCGAAGCCGACGGCCTTCTTGCCGATGCGCTGCTCGATGACCTTGTCGAGTCCGGCGAAGGCACCGCCCACGATGAACAGCACGTTGGTGGTGTCGATCTGGATGAACTCCTGGTGCGGATGCTTACGACCCCCCTGCGGGGGCACCGACGCCGTCGTGCCTTCCAGGATCTTCAGCAGGGCCTGTTGCACGCCCTCGCCCGAGACGTCGCGAGTGATGGACGGGTTCTCGCTCTTGCGGGCGATCTTGTCGACCTCATCGATGTAGATGATGCCGGTCTCGGCCTTCTTCACGTCGTAGTCGGCGGCCTGGATGAGCTTGAGGAGGATGTTCTCGACGTCCTCGCCGACGTAGCCGGCCTCGGTGAGAGCCGTCGCGTCCGCGATCGCGAACGGGACGTTCAGCATCTTCGCGAGGGTCTGCGCAAGCAGCGTCTTGCCGCACCCGGTCGGGCCCAGCAGCAGGATGTTGCTCTTCTGCAGCTCGACCGGATCGTTGTCCTTTCCGCCGGCCTGGATCCGCTTGTAGTGGTTGTACACGGCGACGGCCAAGGTGCGCTTGGCGGTCTCCTGGCCGATCACATAGCCATCGAGGAAGTCGTAGATCTCCCGGGGCTTGGGCAGCTCGTCCCACTTGAGCTCAGAGCTCTCGGACAGCTCCTCTTCGATGATCTCGTTACACAGGTCGATGCACTCGTCGCAGATGTACACACCCGGGCCGGCGATCAGCTTCTTGACCTGCTTCTGCGACTTGCCGCAGAAGGAGCACTTGAGCAGGTCGCCACCGTCGCCGATGCGTGCCACCTCGACCTCGTCCCTCTCGCCCCGGCAGGCCGCCGGCGGACTCACCCCGGACGGTACCGCCTGGGGGCACGTCTGTACTGCTATCGAGCCCTACGTGGCGGCAGCCAGCGCCGACGACTTGCGCGTGTGGACGACCTCGTCGATCAGGCCGTACTCGACGGCCTCCGCCGCGGTGAGGATCTTGTCCCGTTCGATGTCCTTGCGAATCTTGTCCTCGTCCTGCCCGGTGTGGCGGGACAGCATCTGCTCCAGCAGGGACCGCAGGCGCATGATCTCGCGGGCCTGGATCTCGATGTCCGACGACTGGCCCTCTCCCCCGCCCGAGGGCTGGTGGATGAGCACCCGGGCGTGCTCGAGCGCCAACCGCTTGCCCTTCGTCCCCGCTGCCAGCAAGACGGCGGCCGCCGAGGCGGCCTGTCCCATGCAGATCGTCTGGATCTCCGGCTTGACGAACTGCATGGTGTCGTAGATCGCCGTCAACGCCGTGAAGGACCCGCCGGGGGAGTTGATGTAGATCGAGATGTCGCGGTCGGGGTCCTCGGACTCGAGGTGCAGCAGCTGAGCCATGACGACGTTGGCGACCCCGTCGTCGATGGGGGTGCCCAGGAAGATGATCCGCTCCTTGAGCAGTCGGCTGTAGATGTCGAACGAGCGCTCGCCGCGACTGGTCTGCTCGATGACGATCGGGATCGTGTAGTCGGTCACGGGCTGGAAAGAGCTCATGGTCATCCCTCTCTAGGCCCGTGTGCCGGCGCCGGACGGCACCTGGGTCGCGCCGCTGACAACGTGGTCGACGAAGCCGTAGGCCTTCGCCTCCTCCGCCGAGAACCAGCGGTCCCGGTCGGAGTCCTGCTCGATCTGCTCGACCGTCTGCCCCGTGTGGAAGGCAATGCGGTCGGCCATCGTCCGCTTGACGTAGAGCATCTGCTCGGCCTGGATGGCGATGTCGGCCGCGGTACCGCCGATCCCGCCCGAAGGCTGGTGCATCATGATCCGGGCGTGTGGTGTGGCGTAACGCTTGCCCTTCGCCCCGGCGCAGAGCAGAAACTGGCCCATCGACGCAGCGAGCCCCAGCCCGACAGTTGCCACGTCGTTGGTCACGAACTGCATGGTGTCGTAGATGGCCATGCCCGCAGAGATCGACCCGCCCGGGCTGTTGATGTACAGCCAGATGTCACGGTCGGGGTCCTCGGCGGCGAGCAGGAGCAGCTGCGCGCAGATCGCGTTCGCGATCGGGTCATCGACCTGCGAGCCAAGGAAGATGATGCGCTCCTTAAGCAGGCGGTTGAAGACCTGGTCATCGAAGCCCATACCCGCGCCGCTGGTGCGCGCCGAGGGCGTGGCGCTGCCGAGGGAGCTCGAGACGACGAGCCCGCTGGTCGGGTCCTGGTTGCTCACGGGTTCCTGCCTCCGGTCGTCGTCGCCTGGTCCCGGGACACTAACCCGCGGCGACCCGGCGGAAGGGTCCCCACCGGCCAGTTTCGCTGAGGGCGCAGGAGCCGTGTCTAGTGCTCGTGACCGGCATCAGGCTCGTCGTCAGCCTCGTCGAGAGGCGGGTCGAAGTAGTGGACGGTCCCGTCGTCATGGACGTGGAAGCGCCGCCCGTCATCGTCGAGCTCGACGTCATCTTCGGCGTCCGCGGTGAGGTCGTCACGGAGCTTCTCAAGGTCCACGACCGCGCCGTTGCTGTCCTCGATCCTGGCGGCCTCCATAACCGTGGCCAGAGCCTTGCCCCTGCGCACCTCGGCGACCAGCCCGCCGAGCTGGCCACTCTGAACCAGCGACTGGGCGTACTCGTCCGGCGAGATCCCGGCGCGGGTGGCCCGGCGCACGACCTGGTCGGTGAGCTCCGCATCCGTGACACCGAGCTGCTCTGCGTCGGCGATCGCGTCCAGGACGAGCTGGGCTTTCACCGCCTGGACGGCCCCGTCCAGGATCTCCGCGTCCCACTCAGCCTCGGTCTTGCCCTCGGACTCGAGCCACCCTTCCGTGGACAGTCCCGCCCTGCTCAGCTGGTCCTCTGCCGCGCGACGCCGCCAGTCACGCTCCACCTCGACCATGCCCTCCGGGAGGGGCACCTCGACCGCGAGCAGGAGGGTCTCGAGGACCTTGTCACGGGCCGTAACGCCCTGGTTGAGCCGCTTCGCCCGGTCCAGCCGGGAAGTGATGTCGGCCCGCAGGGCGGCAACCGTCTCGAAGCCGGCGGACTCCTGGGCCCAGGTGTCATCGGCAACGGGCAGGACACGCTCGCTGACCGAACGCACCGTGACGGCCACGTCGGCTGTCTTGCCCTCGAGCCCCCCGGCGACGAGGACGGTCTGGAAGCTCGTGGTGTCCCCCGCACCGGTTCCCCGGACCGCGTCGTCGATTCCGTCCAGCAGCTCCCCCGACCCGACCCGGTAGGAGAGTCCGGTCGCTGAGCCACCCGGGACCTCCGCTCCGCCGACCGTCGCCACGAGGTCTAGGGACACGTAGTCGTCGTCTCGGGCCGCCCGCTCGACCGTGGTGAGGGTCGCGAAGCGCTCGAGTAGCGAGTCGAGCTGCTCGGTCACCTCGTCCTCCCTGACCGAGACGGCCTCGACAGTGACGGACAGGGCGTCGAACGCTGGGAGGGCGATGTCGGGGCGGACGTCGACCTCGGCGGTGAAGGTGAGTTTCTCCCCGTCGCTGAACTCCTTGACTTCGACCTCCGGCTGCCCCAGCGGGGTCAACGATTCGGCCTGGACGGCCTCGCCGTAGAGCCGCGGGATCGCACCCTGCACGGCTTCCTCGAGGACGTACCCGCGTCCGACCCGCTGGTCCAGGATGCGGGCGGGGACCTTGCCTGGACGGAAGCCCTGCACCTTCACCTGCTTGCCGATCGTGCGATAGGCCCGATCCAGGTCGGGCGCGAGCTCGTCGAAGGGGACTTCGACGGTGAGCCGCACCCGGGTCGGGCTGACGGTCTCCACGGCGCTCTGCACAGGTAGGTCCTCTCGGGCGGGGCGGGGCGGGGCGGGGCGGGGCGCGGCGCGGTGCCGCGGGCAGGCGGGAATCGGTCGCAGTTGATCAGGTGGGGCGACGCGGCTGCGGTCGGGGCGGGGAGACTCGAACTCCCGATCTCCTGCTCCCAAAGCAGGCGCGCTAGCCACTACGCTACGCCCCGCGTGACCGAGCCAGACTCTAGTGGTCGGACGCAGGACGTCTCGCCGGGCTGGTCAGCGTGCGGCGGCCGGAGGGTCGATCGGTGTCGTCCAGTACGTGTGCCGCGTGGCGTGGCTAACGTTCCCGTAGAGCGGCAGGTACTCCTCGTAGCGGTGGCGGTCAGCGAACACGCTCGCCGGGTCCGCGCTGGCGCCCAGGAAGCGCGCCACGGCCGCGGCCGAGTCGAGCTTGACCCCCTTGGCGACGACCACTCTCGGCACCTGCTTGCCAGCGATCCAGTCCGCGCCGAAGTGCCCCAGTCCGTAGCCCATCAGCGTCCATGCGAAGGCGATGCTGAGCTTGTACGCGCCGCCCAGCTTCACCAGCTCGAGCGCGGCCTTGTCGCCGTCCACACCCGACAGGAACATGGTGTCCCGCAGCTTTCCGGTCGCCTGCAGCGCCTTGTAGGCGCCCACGACGATGGTGTCGCCGCCCAGCACGACCTGGATGTCGCGGTGGGTCTGAAGGGCGCTCATCATCGTCCGGTATCCCGAGGTCGTGCTGATGTCCGCGACGGTCAGGTCCGCAGCCACATCGATGCCGCCGCCGCCCGTCTTCAGACCGTCCAGTACCCCGCGGTGGCGGAGACGCAGCTGCGGCGACGCCGTGTCGAGGTTGAAGTACAGGACCTGGGCGTTCCCACCCAGGTGCGCGGTGACGTAGTCGGCCGCGGCCTTTCCCTGGTCGAAACCGATCTGGTACTGGCTCGCCACCACCTGCATCGTGCTCGGTGCGGTGATAATCCCCTGGGCACAGACCCCGCGGTCGATCGCCCGCTGGAGCACGAGAGTGTCGGCGTCGGGATTGAGGGGCTGCATGGCGAGCGCGCCGACGCCGCGTCGGAGGAACTCGTTCATCTGGTCCACGTGCTTGCCCGGGTCGTTACCCGACGTCGCCGTGAGGTACTCGAGGCCTCGCGCCCGAGCTGCCTGTTGAAGGCCCGCTCCCAGCGCGAGGAAGAATTCGGAGTCGGCCGTCGATGCCCAGGCGGCCCGTGGCGGTAGCCCGGTGGAGCCGCCCGCGGAAGCGTCGGGGACGAAGGGGTGCAGGGAGTCCGGAGACAGCGGCTGCTTCCCGGGGGGGCTGGTCCCGCATCCGGTGAGCAGGTCCAGCGAAAGCAGCCCGGCAACGCCGGCAGCGCCAAGCCGGAGCACGTCCCTGCGCGACACCCCTGACACCGACCGCCTCCCTGCCAGAAGGCGACAGCCTAACGGGACCCGTGGGTGGGTAGGCGCACCACCGTGATGAAGAAGTCGTCAATCGCGCGCACCGCGGCGACGAACTGGTCGAAGTCGACGGGCTTGCGCACGTAGGCGTTGGCATGAAGGTCATAGGAGGCGAGCACGTCCTCCTCCGCGTCCGAAGTGGTGAGAACGACGACGGGGATGCGGCGGAGGGCCGGGTCGCCCTTGATCTCGCGAAGCACTTCCCGGCCGTCCCGACGCGGCAGGTTCAGGTCGAGCAGGACGAGGTCGGGGGTGGCGACGCCGGAATAACGAGCCTGCTTGCGCAGGTACGCGACGGCGTCCTCCCCGTTGGTGACGACCGAGAGGGTGTTCGCGATCTTGTAGTCCTTGAACGCCTCCTGCGTCATGAGCACGTCGCCGGGGTCGTCCTCGACCAGCAGGACCTCGATGGCTTGGGGTAGGCGGACTTCAGACATGCCCCGGACGCTCCTCCAGAGGCAGGGTGAACGACACACACGCCCCCCCGAGTGGAGACGGCTTCAGGCCGATCGTGCCGCCGTGGAACTCGACGACCTTCTTGGCCAGGGCCAGCCCGATGCCGGTCCCTTCGTACTCGTCGCGGCCGTGCAGCCTCTGGAAGATCACGAACACCTTCTCCGCATATTCGTCTGGGATCCCGATGCCGTTGTCGGCCACGTCGACGCGCACCATGTTCCCCTCGACCTTCGCGCTCACGCGCACGAGGGGTGTCTGCTCCCGACGTCGGTACTTCACGGAGTTGCCGAAGAGGTTGCCGAAGAGCATTTGCAGCAGTGACGGATCACCCGGGACCCTGGACCCCGTCCCCCGCGGCTCGATCTCGAGCTCGAGCCTGCCGCCGGCCTCGTTGATGCGTGACTCGAGCCCGTCCCAGGCCTTCGCGACCGTCGCGGCCAGGTCCACCGGGACGAAGCCCACGCTGGTGCGACCGACCCGACTGAACGTGAGCAAGTCGTTGATCAGCTGCTGCATCCTTTTCGCGCCGTCGACAGCGAAGGCGATGTACTGCTCGCCCCTCTCGTCGAGCCGGCCCCCGTACCGCTGCTCGAGCAGCTGGCAGAAGCTCGCGACCTTGCGCAGTGGCTCCTGCAGGTCGTGAGAGGCCACATAGGCAAACTGCTCCAGGTCGGCGTTGGAACGCGCGAGCTCCGTGGCGCGCCGGACCAGGCCGCGCTGCTGAGTCTCCACCTCGTCGAGGGCCCGGAGCAGCTCCAGCCTCATCGACTCGACGCCTGCGCCCATCTCGCGCAGGTCCGGCGGGCCGTCCGGTTGGATAGCCGTACCGTGCTCACCGCGTGAGACGACGGCCACCTGCTCGGCGAGGCGGCTCATCGGGCGGAGGACAGCGGTCTGCAGGGCTCGCTGCAGCAGCACGACCGCGCCCACCACAGCCACCGCCATCACCGCAAGGACGATGAGCACGAGCTGCCTGTCGCGGTCCGCCTTTCCCTGGGCCGTGCGCACCTGCTGGGCCAGCCGGGCATCCAAGGCCGCATTTGTCTCCCGGACCCGTTGAAACAGCTCCCTTCCGAACTCGATCGTGCTGTCAGGGCCCTTGTCGAGACTCCCGGTCGTCCGTAAGGAGGCGTACTGGTCGCGCCAGGCCGTGATCGCAGCATCGACAGTGAGCAGCGCCAGGCGTGCCGGGTCTCCAGGCAGCACGTAGCGATCGAGGCGCGCACGTGTTGCCTGCTCGTCGACGAGGCCTTGTCGGTACGGCTCGAGGAACCTGCTGTCGCGGGTGAGGGCGTAGCCGCGCAGGCCCGTCTCCTGGTCAACGAGGGAGGTGAGCAGCTGACTCGCGGCCACGCGCGCAGGGAACGAGCGCTGGGTCTGGTCCGACAGCGCGCGATCCGCCTGGCGCAGCGCCAGCACGATCGCCAGCGCCGCGAGGAGGAGCAGCAACGACAGGGCCGCGAGGGCGGCTCGGAGCCGGCGGGCAAGCGTCCAGCTGTCGAACACCGTCAGCACCACCATCCCAGGCTGCCGACCAGCAGGACTGCTACGTCATCAGTCAGCGGACCGCCGTGCCGCCTCTCGGCCTCGGCGAGCAAGGAGGGGGCGAGCTCGGACCTGGCCACCCGTCCCGCCACGAGTGGCTGCAGGTGGTCGACGAGCGCGTTGACCCCGAATCGTTCGGTCGCGCCCGGGCTCCGGCTCCCCTCGACCAGCCCGTCCGTGTAGAGCAGGAGCCCCCAGGCGCCGTCGAGCGGCACCGCACAAGGCTCCGCCTGGAGCGCGCCGAGCATGGTGAGCACGGGCAGCGCGTCCACCTTCAGCTCCTCGACGTCGTTCCCGCGGATCAGAAGTGGCGCAGGGTGGCCACAGAGGACAACGTCGGCCTGCGAGAGGTCCGGGCGAAGCGACACCATCGCGATCGTGGCGAACCGCTCGTCGTCGTTGCGCTCGGCGAGCAGGACCCGCTCCACGCCACGCAGTACGTCTGCGGCTGCGAGCCCGGCCAGGACGAGGGCGCGCCACGCAATCCGCAACGCGACCCCGAGCGCGGCCTCGTCAGGCCCGTGACCGCTGACGTCGCCGATCAGCAGGTGGACACCGGTCGGGGTCTGCACCATGTCGTAGAAGTCCCCACCGAGCAGCGCCCTTTCACTTCCGGGGCGGTAGAACAGGCCGAGTCCGAGCTGGTCGGTCTCGATCAGCGGGCTGGGCAGCAGGCCGCGCTGCAGTCGAGTGTTTTCCTGCGCCCGGAGCTCGGCCGCCACGAGTTCACGCTGGTAGGTCGTCGCCCGGCCCCGCTCGACGGCATACCGAAGAGACCGCTCGAGCCCGGGGCCATCTACCTGGCCCTTGACGAGGAAGTCCTGCGCCCCCGCGGCCAGCGCCTCGGGACCGATGGCGTCGTCCAGCCGACCCGTCAGCACGACGACCGGGACGTCAGGGACGTGGGCCCGCAGCTTCTCCAGTGCGGTGAGCCCGACCGCGTCCGGCAGGCCGAGGTCCAGCAGGACACAATCGGCATCGTCGGGCCACGCGTCGAGCGCCGCCTGCAAGGTCGTGAAAGGCGTCAGCCGCACGTCAGGGGCGACGTCGACGAGCATCTCGGCGACCAGCAGGGCGTCACCGGCGTCGTCCTCGACGAGGACCAGCGAACGCTGGCTCACCGGCCCCCCACGCGTGTGCCCCCTCATCACCGGACTCCAGCCGGCGGCCCGGTGTTCGGCCCAGTGTCCCCCGCCCCCAGGGACCTGATCGCTTAGGCTGTGACCTGCTACATCTCGCGGGCGTAGCTCAATGGTAGAGCCTCAGTCTTCCAAACTGATGGTGCCGGTTCGATCCCGGTCGCCCGCTCCACGGCGCTCAGACGGACGTGACTCCCGCAACTCCCGGCGTCGGACTGATCTTCACCGGCCTGATGTTGGCCATTTTGCTGGCCAACCTCGATCAGACCAGCGCGTCGACGGCCCACCCCACGATCGTGGGTGACGTCGGCGGCCTGTCGTCCTGGGGTGGTCACGGCCTTACCTGCTGACCAGCACCCTCTCGACGCCCTGGTACGGCAAGCTCGGCGACCTCTACGCCAACAGGGGCATCTTCCAACTCGCGATCGTGATCTTCCTACTCGGGTCACATCCTCTGCGGCACGGCGCACAGCATCGGTCAGCTCATCGCCATGCCCGAGCAGGACCGGACGGCCCTGCAGGCGCTGGTCGCCGCACGCGTGGCACGGCTGGGTTCGGTGGGCGTCGACCTCAGTCCCCGGACGGCGGCCCAGCTTGATCGCGACGATCTCGCGGAGAGAAACGCCTTGGCCCTTCCTGCGGGTTAGCCGCCTCAGGGGCGGCTGGCCGCGAGGCCGGCCGGCCACGCCCCGTTGGTCAGGCTCACGGCGTAGAAGCCACTGTCGCCGTCGGCGAACCACACTTCGTGTGATGCCACGTCAAAGCTCGGGGCCGACATCGCGTACGACCCGCTGGCCAGGGGCAGGAGGTTGGGGGCCGGCCTGTTGAAGTAGGCCACTTCGCGAGGGTGAAGGGGGTCCGCGATGTTGAACACGCGCAGGCCCGACAGGATGAAACTGCAGGCCAGCAGACCAGGTTCGGTCTCCCGAGGGACGCCGCAGTAGTGCGCGGCATACCCCTGGACGCCGTACTGGGCGCCGGGGTCGTTCTGCTGGTCGGTGGCCCGGGCGGTGGGCTGGTTCACCTCGAGCCGGATCGAGGAGACCACCCGGGGCCGCCGGTCGTCGTCGATGTTGATGATGCGGGCCGCCCCGACCGCGTCGTTGGCCGTGTAGGCCGTGACGCTGCGCGCGTACTCGTCGAACTCGACCAGGTAGCGGTGCCCCTTGATCGTGACGGGGATCGTGTTCTGCGGAATGGACACCTCGGGCCAGGTCAAGTGCGACACGGTCGTCACGACAGGGCTGGGCGCGCGACGCTGGATCTGGCTGACATCGAGCACTGTCAGTCCGCTGCTGCCCAGGTCCGCCCCGTACAACCGCGTGCCGTCGTCGTTGAGGTTCATGCCGTGGAAGGTGTAGCTCGTGCTGTGCCACAGGATCGACGGCAGCCTGGGGTTGCTGACATCGATCGCCGTGACACCGGCCTGTGCCGTCGTGGAGATCCACAGAGTCCGGCCGTCCTGGGTGAAACCGCTCTCATGACCGAGGATGCCCAGGGGGCTGCTCGACTGCAGCACGGGATGACGGCAGTCCTGAGACACGTCGTAGATGTCCACGATGCCCGGTGCTGTCGCAGGCGAGCCCATGCCGGCCGCCAGCAGACCGCGCGCCTGGCTCAGGGCAAGCGACTCATGGGGGCTGTCCATCGCCGGCGTCACGAGACGGTCGGTCTCCACCGGGCGCGTGGGGTCGGACATGTCCAGCACATGGGTACCGCCCGTCTCCCCGTGGGCCACGGAGGTCGGGTACAGCAGCGTCCCGTCGTAGAACGCGCAGACCCGTCCGGTGCGGTCGACATACCGGAACGTCTTGAATCCGCCAGTCGACCCGATGTGGCCGTCCTCCACCGCATTGCACAGGTAGCCCTGCGCGGCCCGACCACTCGCGTAGTCCGCCAGGGGGACCCGGCCCTGCCGACCGGTCTCGGGACGGGAGCCGGGGCCGCAGTGAGCTCGCGGCGTCGCCGGGGGGACGGTCACCGTTCCGGCGGCAGCGACCGCCCGATGATGCGTCGCCCGGTATGCCGTCACGTCCGACGCGCCTGGGACGATGGCGCGCGGGACGGCTGCGGCGAGACCTACGAGTGCGGCCAGCCCGGCGGCGCAGGCGGGCGTCAGGACGCGGCGTCGGGTCAGGTGCCTCACGTCTTCTCCAAGGTCGTAGGGGGCGCAACGGTCCTGAGAGCCTTCGCCGCGGCTGCCCCTGCCACCTGCCTACCGGACGAGGCGCTCCACGAGCAGCACGAGGCCCAGAACGATGAGGGCGATACCGGCCAGCCGTTGCGCGGCGCCCCGGAGCCGCTCCGACAACGCCGCACCGAGCGCGAAGCCCAGCTGGGCCACGGCGAAGGCCTGCACGCCGATGGCCACCAGGACAGGCACGACGGGCAGGCGCAACAGACCCAGGGTGAAGCCGATCGCCGTCTCGTCCAGGCTGACGCTCAACCCCAGCAGGAGCAGCGCCGGGCCGCGCGCTGCAGCCATGCGGGAGGCCCGCAGGCTCTCCCCGTCGTCCCGACGAAGGAGGGTGAACACGCCGAACGCCACCAGGATCGTGACCGCCGCGTAGTCAGCCGCAGTCCCGAGGACGCTGCCCAACGGCCCGCCAAGAAGCAGCCCCACGGCGGGCGTGGCGCCTTCGCAGACACCGAACACCAGGCTGATGCGCCACCGCTGGCCACGCGTGAGGCCCCCGAGTCCGATCGCGGAGGCGACGGCGAACGTGTCGAGGCCCAGCGGAAGGACGAACGCGAACAGACGAAGGAGGTTCACGCAGGTCAGCGTGCGGCGCGCTGTCCTCGGGGCGCCGGCGAGTCGGGTGCCGCAGGCCGGGGGTTCGGGCTCACCCGCACGTGCACACCTGCGAGCAACTCGCGGGTCGCCGCGGCGATCTTCTCGACCGCGGCCTCGAACGCCGCCTCGTTGGCCGCCGAGGGTGCTCGCATGCCGGCGACCTTCCGGACGTACTGCAGGGCGGCCGCCCGCATGTCGTCCGGGGTTGCCTCGTCGAGATACGGCGGGCGCAGGGTCTTGATGCTCCGGCACATGGTTTCACGCTAACCGTTAGGCGCGTCCTACGGTGGGTGCCGTGGACGCGGCTGCCTTCTTCGAGGAGCTTGATGTCGATGCGGCGCCCCGTGACCTCATCGCACTCGGCGGGTCGTTGGACGCGGCAACGCTGCAGGCCGCCTACCGCAGCGGCTGCTTCCCCTGGCCGCACTCCGGTCGCCACGCCCGGTCCCTGGAACGTCAGGCACAACGGCTGGCCCGGTCTGGTGAGGTCCCCCTGCTCGCCGGCGAGCACCGACACCGGCTGCTGCCGTGGTGCTCCCCCGACCCCCGCGCCGTGCTGCTCGCCGACCGGCTGACGGTAAGCCGGTCGCTGCGTCAGCGGATGCGCCGCTGCGGGTGGACGACGACGATGGACCGGGCCTTCGCCGACGTGGTCGACGGGTGTCGACAGCGGGACGAGACGTGGATCACCCCGATGATGCGCCAGGCCTATGTCGAGCTGCATCTGGCCGGCGCTGCGCACAGCCTGGAGGTCTGGGAGGGCCGCCTGCTGGTCGGCGGCCTCTACGGGGTCCTCACGGGAGGTGTGTTCAGCGGCGAGTCGATGTTCCACCGGGAGACCGATGCGTCGAAGGTGGCCGTCGTCGACCTCTGCCGCCGCCTGCGGGAGGCCGGGGTGCTCCTGGTGGACACGCAGCAGGCCTCGGCGCACCTTGCCGCCCTCGGCCAGCTCGTCGTGCGCCGTTCCGAGTATCTCGCCGTCCTCCAGGCACTCCGGGACCAGCGGCCAGTTCTCCCTAGGGAACGACGAGAGGTGACAGCGGGTTAGCGGCGTCGCCAGATCAGTACGAGCCCACGGTCGTCGGTCGACGCCGCCGCAACCCGGTTGATGAGGACCTCGCCTCCGCCCGCGAAGCCACGCGGGACCAGACGCTCCGCCTCGCCAAGAAGCTTGTCGATGCCCAGGGCGAGATCGCGACCAGGTACCTCCACCAAACCGTCGGTGTAGAGCAGCAACGCGTCGCCGGGGTCGAGCCGGCCCACGCGCCGCTCATGGGTCGCCTCCGGCAGCAGACCGAGGGCGATGCCGTCAGCCTCCACGAGGGCCCAGCGACCGCTGCCGGCCGTGAACGCCGCGGACGGAGGGTGCCCGGCGGAACCGACGCTGTAGACGCCCTCGGCGAGGTCGATCGCCACGTGGACGGCGGTTGCGAACCCGTCCTCCCAGCTCTGCCGCCACAGGTAGTTGTTCGCCGCGGCCAGGAAGTCCGGTATGGGTACGGCACCGAGCAGGCCACCCAGGGCACCCGACAGCATCAGGGCCCGGGTCCCGGCATCGACGCCCTTGCCCGAGACGTCCACGAGGGCGACCTCGAGCTGACGGCCACCTTCGGTGAGGGCACTGACCACGAAATCCCCGGCGAACGGGCCGCCGCCCGCCGGACGGAGGACGGCCTCGGCTGACCAGTCGGCCGGCAACGCGGGGAACTGCCCCTGCTGTTCCAGCCGGGTCCGCAGCTCGACCAGAAGGGAGTCGCCGCGCAAGCCGACCAGGCCGGTCTCCTCGCGCGAGCGGGCGAACTCGTACACGGCCAGGGCCGTCACGAGCACCACGACCAGGTTGCCCAGCCGGACGACCGCCACTCCCAGGGCCACGATCTCGACGACGAGAACAGCCACCAGCACGACCGACAGCTGCGCGAGCCGGCGGCTGCTGAGGAGCAACCCGCCCGCGAGTAGCGGGAGGACGAGGACCGCAGGAGGTGCGAGCCCCGGACCGATCGTGAGCGCCGCAGCCAGAGCGACGAGGCTGGCCCCGATGCAGAAGGCCAGCACGACGGGTTCGGGGCGGGGCTCCCCGTTCCTCGCGGTCCCGCCGGCCCGGCGCACCAGTCGCCGGCGCCCCGGCGGGTGCATCTTGGCCGGCACGGTCATGGTTCGGGCACGCTACCGCGCCCGCACAGGCAGGAAATCCCGGCGGGGACCAGCCCGCTGCGGGCAGACTCAGCCCGGTGAGCTCCCTCGACATCCGACAGCTGCGCGGCGACGACGTCGACGCGATGTGCGACATGGTCGACCGTGCGTTCGGTGGCAGCGACCGGCCGGAGGACCGTGCGGTCGAGGTCGGTGTCCTGGACCTGGCCCGGATGTACGGAGGCTTCGACCGCGGCGACCTCGTCGCGACGGCAGGCTCCTTCCGCTTCCTGATGACCGTTCCCGGGGCCCGGATGCACGTCGCCGGCATCACCTGGGTAGCGGTGGAGGCAACCCACCGCCGTCGTGGGCTGCTGCGCACGCTGATGTCCAGGCAGCTCGCGGACCTGCGCGGGGCGGGTGAGTCCGTCGCCGCGTTGTGGGCGAGCCAGGGCTCGATCTACCAGCGCTTCGGCTACGGGCCGGCTTCCTGGGCGACCGGCGTGACCGTGCCCAGCAAGGCCGCTTTCCGCAGCCCGGTGGGGCCGGCTGTCCACCTGCGGCGCGTGCGACCCGAGGTCAACACGCTGGCCCCGATCTACGACCGCGCCGCGCAACGCACGGCTGGATGGTGCGACCGCGACGACGCCTGGTGGGCCTACCGCCTGCATGACCCCGAGCACAGCCGCGACGGCTTCAGCCCCTTGGGGGCGATTGTCGCCGACGACGGCTACGTCCTCTACGCCACCAAACCCGACTGGACCGGGGCGGGACCTGCGGGCACCGTCCGGGTCAGGGAGCTCGTGGCCACAAGCCCCGCGTCGGTCGCCGCGCTGTGGCGCTTTGTCCTGGACCTCGACCTGATGGCCAGCATCACAGCGTGGCCCTGCCCGCCTGACAACCCGCTCCTGCACCTGCTGGCAGAGCCTCGCGCCGCGCAGGCCACGCTGCGCGACAACCTCTGGGTGCGACTGGTCGACGTCCCACTGGCGCTGGAAGCCCGCCGTTACGCCACCGCCGTGGACGTCGTGCTCGAGGTCACCGACACCTTCTGTCCGTGGAACGCGGGAAGATGGCGGCTCACCGGCGGACCGGGCGGGGCCACCTGCGCCGCCACGGCGGACCCGGCCGACCTGACGCTGGGCGTCGCGGACCTGGGTGCGGCCTACCTGGGAGGCAGCTCGCTCGTCGCTCGCGCAGCGGCGGGCGGCGTCGTGGAGTGGTCCGCGGGCTCGTTGTCGACCAGCACCGCCCTGGGCTGGCCCGGGCCCGCGCCCTACTGCCCGATGGTGTTCTAGGCGCTGCCTGTCAGCAGTTGCCGTTCGCCGACCCGGCTGCCACGCCTGAGATCCCCGCGTGCCAGGCATCCCCGTCCTTGGACGTCACCGTGAGGCAGTACCCCGTCCCGCCCACGGCGGCGAGCGTCGCGTCCCCGGTGATCAACAGACTGTTGCCCGGCGAGACGTGAACGGCCGTTTTGCCGGCGCTGCCGTCCATGTTGTTCCACGTCAGCATGGAGGACGCCGCGCTGAACGTCAGATGCGTGATGTCTCCGTCGGA